>CANHWS010000270.1 GCA_947464365.1 Cytophagaceae bacterium
CGTAGTCGGGAGTGGTGATGCCCATATTCACCTGCAAATAAAACCAAAAAATGAGCGCCATGGGCCGACTTCTTTTTTGAAAAGGGCACCTTTGGGCTTTTCTTTACGTTGTCGTTAGGATAGGGGCCATCACAATTGGTCCCTGATCGTCCTCAATCAGATACCCCCAACAATGAAAGTACTTGTTACAGGCGGTGCCGGCTTTATAGGCAGTCATACAGTGGTTGCCCTCGTCAAGGCGGGCTATACCCCAATCATCATCGACAACTTCGAGAACTCAGACAATTCTGTCCTAGACGGATTGGCGGAGATATTGGGCGCACAACCCCTCTGTTACGAAGGTGATTGCCGTGATGGCGAACTGCTGTCGATGATCTTTGAAGCCCACCCAGACTTGCAAGGTGTCATCCACTTTGCTGCTAATAAGGCTGTGGGTGAGTCCGTCAAAGACCCGCTCAAGTACTATGACAACAACCTCGGGAGTACCATCACCTTGCTCAAAGCCATGGTGCATTACGGTGTGCCGAACCTTGCCTTTAGCAGCAGTTGTACCGTTTATGGCCAGCCAGAGGTCCTACCTGTTACTGAGAGTAGCCCTGTCCAAGCTGCCCAGTCGCCATACGGCAATACCAAACAGATCTGTGAGGAAATCCTGCAAGATGCAGTCCGCTCTGGGCTCAACTTGCGAGTACTAAGCCTACGTTACTTCAACCCTATTGGTGCCCATGAGTCTGCCATTATTGGTGAGCTGCCCATTGGCCCACCGCAGAATCTGGTCCCCTTCATCACCCAAACAGCAGTAGGGCTACGTGAGCAACTCTCGATCTTCGGACATGACTACAACACCCCAGATGGCACCTGTATCCGAGATTACATCCATGTTGTGGACCTAGCCGATGCCCACGTGGCCGCCATCAAGGTCCTTGAAGCCAAACAGGATGTTGATCAATATTATGACTTCGTCAATATCGGTACCGGCACCGGCAGTACTGTTTTGCAGGTGGTCAATACGTTTGAGGCTGTATCAGGAGTTAAGGTCAATTACCAATTGGTGGAACGTCGCCCTGGGGATGTAGAGCAGGTATATGCCCAAGTGGACAAAGCAACTAACCTGCTAGGCTGGAAAACCAAACTTACCCTTGAAGATGCCCTTCGGGATGCATGGCGTTGGGAACAACGTCTGGCCGAAAACCGTGCCGACGAAGCAGACGAAGAAGAAGATGGATTTATGGACTAGGCCTCTGGCCAACGTTTCCACGCCCATCTCTTACCGCAACCTAACACTGATTGTCAAGGCCACCAATGTCCGAAAGCACTGATCTTACCTCACGCCAATACCACGCCATCATTGCCAAATGCAGGGCCCTATTTCTGGACAAGACCCGGGACTATGGCACAGCTTGGCGGATTTTGCGGCTACCATCCTTGACGGACCAAATCTATATCAAGGCCAACCGCATTAGGTCCATCCAACAGAAGGGTAAACAATTGATCGAGGATGGGATTGCGGGTGAGTTTGTCGCAATCGTGAACTATTGTATTATGGCCAATATTCAGGCTAGTTTGCCCCAATCTGCCCCTATTGAGTTAGGGCTTGAGAAAGCCTTGCCCTTGTATGATGCCCAAGTCAAGATCACGGCAGACCTCCAGCTGAACAAAAACCATGATTATGGCGAGGCTTGGCGGCAGATGCGTGTTAGCTCCATGACCGACATCATCTTGATGAAGTTGTTGCGCATCAAACAGATTGAGGACAATGCTGGCCATACTTTGGTATCTGAAGGAGTGGATGCCAACTACCGTGACATCATGAACTACTCCATCTTTTGCCTGATCCAGATGGGAGAGTCGGGCATTGACCAATAACTCAAACGCTTAGCACAAGCACCGCAACTAGCAGATGATCAAGATCGGATTAGCCGCCTTCGGGATGTCAGGCCAAGTGTTCCATGCCCCATTGATTACGGATACCGAGGGTTTATTGCTCAAGGGGGCAGTCCAGCGGCCAGGCAAGGAACGCAAAGTCAGTCTGCATGATCGTTATCCTGAGGCGCATGGCTACGAAAGCTATGCTGCGCTTTTGGCGGATCCTGATTTAGACGTCGTTGTGGTTAACACGCCACAGGAGCTGCATTACGAACAGGCACTTTTAGCTCTTGAGGCTGGCAAACATGTTGTCGTTGAAAAACCTGCCACCCTTACTTACCAGCAGATCACTCAACTCTATGAGGTGGCTGAAAGGGTAGGGCGGTCTGTTGTTGTTTTCCAGAACCGCCGTTGGGATGCAGATTTTCTGACCCTAAAGGAGGTGGTGAGCAGTGGCGTACTTGGCCATGTGGTGCAATATGAGTCCACCTTCAACCGCTGGCGCAACTACCTAGAGCTTGGAAGCTGGAAGGAAGTACCCAATGAAGGTAGCGGCCTGTTATACAACCTCGGCTCCCATCTGATAGATCAGGTGGTTCATTTGTTTGGAGCCCCCGCAACCGTTTTTGGCATCGTAAAGGCAGAGCGCAAAGGCAGCCAAGTGGTAGATGCTTTTCAAGTCGTATTGCAATATGCCGATGGCCTGACTGCCAACCTCCGTAGCAGCTATTTGGTCGCCGAGCCAGTGCCGAAGTTTGCGGTCCATGGGGATCTAGGCAGTTTCGTCAAATATGGCCTTGATGTGCAGGAAGGCCACCTCAAGGCTGGGTTGGTTCCATCCACTAAGACCAACTGGGGTCAAGAAGAGGAGGCCAATTGGGCCACACTCTATACCGAAAAGTCTGGGCGCCCTGTTCGTGCCGCCATCCCGAGCATTGCGGGTAGTTACCAGTCATTCTACCAAGGCCTGCATGACCACTTGGTGGATGGCGCCCCCGCTCCAGTTGACGCCTTTGCCCCAGCGATGACCATCAAAATCATCGAGGCTGTGATGGAAAGTAGTGCTAAGGGGCGGATTGTGAGGGTGTAAGAAGAGGGTCTATTTTGCTTTTCCATCCCCCCGATGTTCAGCCACAAAGGCCGTATCAGTTAATGCTTGCAAAAATACGACTAAGTCCGCTTGGTCTTGTGCCGAGATATGAAGCCCAGCTTTGCGCTCATTATCCCGCATATTGGGGTCCAGATTCGGTACTTCGATGACATGGTCGCTGTAGAATGCCACCACCTCAGCAAGAGTTTTGAACCTGCCATCGTGCATATAGGGTGCCGTCAAGGCAATGTTGCGCAAGCCAGGGGTCTTGTAAGCCCCAACATCGCTCTCACGTTTGGTAACTCGGTAGCGTGCTAGGCCAGGCTTGTCGCTGTTGAGGTCGGGCCAAGGCTCAAGCCCGATATTATGGTATAGGTTATCAGTAAAGTTGTCGCCCGAGTGGCAATTGCTGCAGTTGACGTTAAAGATTAGGAATCCATTGGCCATGGCATCTGGCATCATTCGGTGGCCAGGGTCACGACGGCGGTATTTATCATAAAGGCTATTGCGGGAGACCAGACTACGTTCGTACATGGCAATAGCCCGGACGATGCGCTGATTGTTGATCAGTGGATCGCCATAGATCCTGATCATATAATCTTTAGCCTTTGGAAGAACTTCTGCCACCTTAGCAGGCAGCTGGGTTGTGTCCATCCCCATTTCGTTGGGGTGGTTCAGCGGACCAAGGGCTTGCTGTTCGAGGCTGAAGGCCCGGCCATCCCAAAACATGCTATCAGCCCAAGCTAGGTTAACCAAGGCTGGTGCACTACGATCTAGCTTGACAGCTGTTACGCCGAGGTTATTCTGTCCCATTCCATCAGTAAAGGATAGGCTAGGGTTGTGGCATGTAGCACAGCTAACCTTACCATTGCTACTGAGGGCGGTGCTATGGAACAACATTTGACCTAATTCGATCTCTGCCTTCGTGAAGGGTAGGCCTGCTGGATGCGGCACAACGCCACCACCATCAGGGCTTGCTCTTAGGACAAGGGTGTCAGAGGCCAATTGTCTTGTGGGGCCTTGTTCACAACCCGAAATGGAGCCAATGGCTATGGTGGCAAACAGCACCAAAACGATTAGTCCTACAAAGTTGAGACGATTGCCAACTGATGGCTTTGGGCTTTGTGATGATCCATAATCCATGACCGTAAAGATAGGGCATGATTATAGCCTCTCGATCAAAATGCCATGTTAAACTAGGCAAAGATCCGCTCCGGTACTTAGCGCAACATCTTGACGGCCTTGCGTAAACCCGCTACCAAAAGGTCGATCTCATGAGCTGTGTTATAGATGGCCAACGAGGCTCGGGTTGTACCGGGCAGGCCCAATCGCTTCATCAGTGGTTGGGTGCAGTGGTGCCCTGTCCGGACAGCGATGCCATAAGTGTCAAGCAAGATGCCTAGGTCTTGCGGATGGATTCCGTCGATTGCGAAGGACAAGACACTTATTTTGTCGGCTGCCTGACCAATGATCCTGAGACCGTCAATCGTGTTGAGCTGCTCGGTGCCGTAGGTAAGCAGGGACTGTTCGTATGCATGCATGGCAGGTTTTCCTAGCTCGTTCACGAAGTTGATGGCTTCGAGCAATGCCACTGTATCGGCAATATTGGGTGTTCCAGCTTCAAACTTGTAGGGTAGTTCGTTATATGTAGTCCCGTCGAACGACACCTCCTTGATCATTTCTCCACCTCCTTGATAGGGGGGCATGGCATCTAGTACAGCACGTTTGCCGTAGAGTACACCTATCCC
>CANHWS010000271.1 GCA_947464365.1 Cytophagaceae bacterium
GATGTTGGCTTACGAAGCTGGCCAGCGACACTTTGCCGAAAACTATGTGCAGGAACTAGTGGACAAATATGAGGCTTGCCCGAAGGATATTCACTGGCATTTCATTGGGCATTTGCAGAGCAATAAGGTAAAGTACATTGTGCCTTTCGTCCACCTGATCCAGAGTATTGATAGCCAGAAGTTGTTGCAGGAGGTGAGCAAACAAGCCCAGAAAGTGGGCAGGGTAGTGGATGTGCTTTTGCAGATCTATATAGCCGCAGAGGAGACTAAATTTGGCCTTGACGAAGAGGAGGCCAGGCAAATATTAGCTGGTCAGGTCATGCACCCATTGCCTAACATTAGGATAGTGGGGTTGATGGGGATGGCCTCGTTCACGGAGGACAAGGCGCAGGTGGCAAAGGAGTTTGCAGGCTTGGCAGAGCGCAGAACGGAGTGGGCGGATGTTTATCAACATGACAGCATCGACCTAAGAGAGCTAAGCATGGGCATGAGCCAGGATCTGGAACTTGCCTTAGCCGCAGGTAGTACCATGGTCAGGATCGGGACTGCTATCTTTGGTGCTAGGTCTTGAGCCCATCATGTGGGATTGGGCTAAAGTTAAACGGATAGACATTGGGTCTCATTATGCCATGGATACTATGATATGGAAGCGCATCTGGGGATTGGGATTTGCGCTTGCCTTGTGCTTCGTACTCAGCACCTGCAATGACCCCAACGCATGGGATTGCCTCAAATCAGCAGGTGAATGGCGGCAGGAGCAAAGAACTATCCCATCTGGTGTGAATGCAGTCCATACGACTGACGGGGTAAATGTGCGACTGATACAAAGCCTTGCGATCGATGAGTATGCTGTTGAAGGTGGTGCCAATTTACTCGAGAAGGTAAAGGTTAGTGGCATTGGCCCGACGCTGGAACTTCGTAATGAAAACGGCTGTAATCTGGCTCGTGCGACCCCCGATCAGTTATTGGTGCGTTTGCCTATGGGGCAACGTAAGTGGCGGTTTTTTGATTTGGCTGGCTACGGCTTATTGACCAATGAGGATACCTTACGGGGTGATACCATTAGGGTCAACCAATATGGAGCTGGCAAGGTGGACCTCAAGGTCAAAACCAATTGGATGGTGTTAGACCTGAACGGGAATGGGGATTTTGACCTCAGTGGCAGGACGAAGTATTTGCAGATATTCACTGCGCTATTCAATCGGTTTGATGCCACTGCCTGTGCTGCCGAGACGGTCTATGTCTATGCCCGTGGTGAACATGATATCACTGTGCGAGCAGATAAGATGCTCTACGTCAGCATGGAGGGCACGGGAGATGTTAACTATGTCGGCAACCCTGAGCTGATTGTTGAGCAAAAGGGTGGACGTGGTCAGGTTAGGCCTAGGTAGGAATCAATGTTGAGCTCCTTAAGCACCATTGATTTCAAAGACTTAATCCCAGTCAATGCCTTTCTTTTTGAATGAGATTGGGATGGTAACTCGGCTATTGACTGGTTGTTTTCGGGTGCGCCCAATGGACCAATGGGGCATCAGCCGAGCTACCCTTAGGGCTTCAGCGTTAGCTTTAGGTGACAAGCCCCGCTGGATATGGAAGAACTTGTTTTCGCCCTCTTTCGTCACTACGAAGGACACATAGACAGTTCCCGTTATTCCGATGGAATCAAGCTCGGCAGTTGGTCGGACTGTATGTTTACGGATAAAGTCAATCATCTCTGAATCCCCACCAGGGTAGGTGGGCTGCTCTTCGACAACAAGGGCTAGATCATTCGGTGCAAAGGCCTTTTCGATACTATCTCTTGACGATGTTGGTCGTGCACCAAAATGCGCTTGGGCATAACAAGATGAACCAGCACAGATTAAGATGACGAATGCACCAAACACCTTCATGATGAAGTTTAAGGAGTTATGAAAGAGCATCAATGGATCGTTTCTGATGTTTGTCAAGCAAGATAACGAATGGTATTTGGTTTTGGTACTTGGGGTTTGGCCTTGTTATGAGCGGTCTAGAAATAAAAGAGGGGTGGTCTAAATTTGGTATATTGCTCTATGATAATTAACCAACTACGACCATCAATTTTGACCTTAGCCCTGCTGCTTGTTGTTGCATTTGGTTGCAAAAAGGCAGACGATACGCCAATACCTGCGGCTCCTATAACCCCAACGAATAATGACTATGGTACGCCAATGCAAAACGTGCCGACGGTCGACAATATGGTGATGTATGAGGTCAACCTCAGGGCTCTTAGTCCGCTGGCCAATCTTCAAGGGGTGATCAGTCGGCTAGATAGTATCAAGGCCTTGGGTGTGAACGTGATCTGGCTGATGCCAATTATGCGCCAAGGTCAATTGCGCAGCGTGGGTTCGCCGTACGCAATTCAGAACTACAAAGAGGTGAGCCCTGAGTATGGCACATTGGCTGACCTTCGTTCTTTGACCGATAAGGCGCATCAAAAGGGAATGGCCGTGATTTTGGACTGGGTTGCCAACCACACGTCTTGGGACAATCCCTGGATTGCAACGACAGCATGGTACACCAAGGATGGAAGTGGAAATGTCATTTCACCCATCGTACCTGGTCAGACGTGGAACGATGTAGCGGACCTGAACTTTGACAACCAGGATATGCGCAAAGCCATGATTGCCGCCATGAAACACTGGATCTCAGAGGCCAATGTAGATGGTTTCCGTTGTGATGCTGCTGATTTAGTGCCTTATGCGTTCTGGAAACAGGCGAATGACTCACTTAAACGGCTGACTAACCGCAAGATTATCATGCTGGCAGAGGGGGCACGTGCTGACCATTTCACGGCAGGCTTTCAGCTCAATTTTGCATGGGATCATTTTGCACGGTTGAAGGATGTCTTCAGGACGGGGGCACTTCCTTCTGTTTTGAATTCGACACATGAGACCGAGATGCGGGCATTAAACCCTAGCCAACGTCGCCTGAGGTTTACGTCCAACCATGATGAAAGCGCTTGGGATGCAACCCCCATCAATCTGTTTGGTGGCAATAATGGGTCGATGGCGGCCTTTACCATTGCGGCATTTAGTGGTGGGGTACCTCTAATCTACAGCAGCCAAGAGGTAGGGCGTGCGGCGACGGTTCCCTTCTTCAGCAATACGACCATCAACTGGTCTGCCAACAGGCCGATGTTACTGCAATACCGCAACTTGATGCAGATCTATCAGTCAGGGCCTGCATGGCGCAGCTCCCGCACGACTTTCATCGGGGACAATAACAACTGGGCTGTGGAGAAGGTCTCTGGACAAGATACGGTATTGATCGTCGCCAATGTGCGGAATGCTGCCAGCACAATCGTCTGGCCTTTAACCTACACCAACCGCGCATGGACCAATGCCGTCACAGGGCAACCAGTGACTTTGGCCAACCCTGCGACGATGGCACCTTATGGGACGTTGTTGTTAAGAAGGAGGTAGGTAGCTAATTACTCCACCCTCCCTGCCAAATACCCTGTCGTCCAGGCGGCCTGAAAGTTGAACCCACCAGTGATGCCATCAATGTCAAGTACTTCGCCACAGAAGTGAAGGCCCTGATGTTGTTTGCTGGCCATGGTCCGGAAGTCAATGGCTTTGAGGGCCACTCCTCCGCATGTCACGAACTCGTCCACAAAAGTGGTTTTGCCTTGCATCTGGTAGGTGCTGCCGCAAACATGGCTGATCAATGCCTCTAGTTGCATATTGCTGGCATCTGCCCAACGGAGGCCTTCGGGGAGAGCAGATTGATCTAACAGATGGTCCCATAATCGCTTCGGAAAATCGAATGGGCAGAAGGTCGAAAGCTGTTTTAATGGCTCTTGTTTGCGCATCCGGAATAGGTGCTCTAGGCATTGTTGCCTTGGTGCACCTACCCAGTTGACGACTACATCTGTTTCATAGTTAGCCTCTGCTAGGGAACGGGCCTGCCATGCCGAAAGGCGCAATACTGCTGGTCCGCTTAGGCCCCAATGAGTGATCAGAATAGGGCCTTGGCTTGTGGCCTTTAGGTTTGGTAAGCTGACCAAACCCGAGGGAACGGAGACGCCCAGCAGCTGCTTGAGGGTATCGGCGGTTGGTAGATTAAACGTAAACAAGGATGGTACTGGTGTTTTGATTGGCAGGCCTAAGTCAGCCAACCAAGCGAAACTCTCGGGTTTGGGGCCTCCACCTGTAGCGATGATCACCTTGCTAGCTACATAGGGTTGTTTGGTTGTTTCCAGATGCCAAAGGGATACCGCTTCGTCAAACTTTAGATTGGTAACAGCGCAACTTAGTCTAACTTCTACACCTGCACGGTATGCTGCGATCTCTAGGCAGTCCACAATCGTGAGGCTATCATCGGTAATGGGGAACATCCGCCCATCAGCCTCAACTTTAAGGTCCACCCCTCGGTGACGGAACCAAGCAACTGTTTCGGGCTGGCCGAATTTATGGAAGGCTCCTAACAATTCTTTATTGCCACGTGGGTAGTTGGTAACCAATGTTTTTGGGTCTGAGCAATCATGGGTGACGTTGCATCGACCTCCGCCGGATATACGGACCTTGGCTAGTGTCTTATTGCTTTTCTCGAGGATTGTAACCTGTTGCCCTGCTTCGGCGGCGGTGATGGCAGCCATATAGCCCGCGGCACCCGCGCCGATGATGATTGTGTGGGGGTTAGGGGAGGTCATTTTTGAGGGAATAAGTGGTATGA
>CANHWS010000272.1 GCA_947464365.1 Cytophagaceae bacterium
GTCGAGGAGGTGAATGCGATGATCGAGGCTATCGACTTGAGTCTGCCAGAAGGGATCCGTAACCGGGCGATGGTCGAGACACTATATGGGTCAGGCCTTCGGGTGTCGGAGCTTACGGGTTTGCGGCTGACGCAATACTTTCAGGATCTAGATCTGCTGCGGGTCATCGGCAAACGCAACAAAGAGCGCCTAGTCCCGATTAGCCCAGATTGTGCCAAATACATCGGTCAGTACCTAGAACATGTCCGGCCCAAGCTTGTGCCAACTAAAGGTAGCGAGGATATCCTATTTCTGAATCGTCGCGGGGCGGGCCTCACGCGGGTGATGGTTTTTATCATCATCAAAAAGTTGGCTGCGGAGGCTGGCATCACCAAAACGGTCAGCCCGCATACCTTGCGGCATAGTTTTGCGACCCATTTGCTGGAAGGGGGCGCCTCCTTGCGGGTGATCCAGGATCTATTAGGGCACGAGTCCATCACGACGACAGAGATCTATACCCACCTTGATATGGGCTACTTGCGCGATACCATCAGCCGGTATCATCCACGCGGTCAGGCCATTGTCTCATAATGCTGCCCTAATACCGATATTTGCCTATCTTGTTCTTGGTTGTGGAGCTTAAGGTTTTACAAACTAACAGCCTTGCAATCAGGACCTATCCTGAATAGCATCTTCCCGAACGGCAACATATTGCCTCTTGACAATCACCTATTATCACCATCAACTACTACCTGCCATCATGGCCAGCACAACAACTCATATCGACAAGGCCCTATTGGCCAACCCAATGACTTTTGAGGCCTACTATCAACTGAGCCAAGATCGCTTTGCCGAGGGCCGCACCACCAGCGAAGATCCACACTACAACACGGACGAAATCCTTGACTATGCCAAGGTTAACCTCGCCCGTATGAAACGCCTACTCAAGACCATCAACCTGAGCCCAGAACTGGAGGGTGCATTGGCCCAAATCAGCAAACCGCAAATTTGGGTCCTGCTGACCGAAAGCTGGTGTGGTGATGCAGCACAGTTGGTGCCACTGATCGCCCATATGGCCGAGGCCAACCCTATGGTCACCCTGCAAGTCTATCTGCGGGACCAAAACCTTGGGTTGATGGACCAATTCCTGACCAATGGTGGTCGGTCGATCCCGAAGCTCATTGCCATAGATCCTGGTACACTTGCCATCCTAGGCACTTGGGGACCGCGCCCTGCTGCAGCGCAAGCTTTGATGGACGAGCTCAAAAAACAGCAGCTGCCCTTCCCGGAGCTAGCCACCAAATTGCACAGTTGGTATGCCGACGACCAAACCCTGTCCGCCCAAGCAGAGCTAACACTGGCAGTTGGTACATGGGCCTAACATTGTGTTGGGGACAGCCAAGGTCACAAAATTTAATGCCCCATTAATCGCCTAAAACAGGCCGTTTGTCAAGTTTTGGGTGTTTTGGGCAGGGATTAACAACCCAGCTGTTGCACATTTCGAGGCTGAACCCCTTATATTTACGACTTGACATCTTTTTTAGTCAGCTATATACCAATGAAAAAACTCTTACTTCTAGCTCTGGTTTGCTGTTTCGGCATCCTACAGGCTAATGCGCAGTATTGTGCAGCAGTACAATCTAACACGTGCGGTCCTACAACCATCATCCCGGCTATGTCGGCGTCAGGATCTACGTTTGCGCCTAACCTGCCAACTGCCTGTGCCGGAACATCGCCGGTATTTACACTAGGCACCACCGGCACTGACATTCTTGCGCTTGCTCCTGGTACAACTACCACACTTACGGTTACCAACACCGGAGCGGCCTCTGACTTGTCTGTCTGGATCGATTTTGACAATAACCAAGTGTACGATGCCTCTGAGTGGTTTGACCTTGGTCGTGCTGTCCCTGCCAATGCCGTTACAAGTGCAAGTATCGTTGTGCCAGCAACAGCAGCAGGCACTGTCGGCGCCCGCATCCGGGTACGCGGCTCTACTTTTGGTAATGCTGCTACTGATGCCTGTACTGACTTTTTTTCTGGCTGCTCGTATGACCTAACAGCTAGTTTCACCGCACTAACATCCTGCACAAATACACCTGTTACTCCTGTCATTAACAACACCTCATTGGCAATTTGCCCTGGTGACAGCGCCAATCTACGCTATACCAATGCGCCAATTGAGTCTGGTCTGCTTGTTTTGTGGGAAGCCTCTACTGACAATGGTGCTACTTGGGCTGCTGCCCCAGGTAACAATTCTGGCTATTTCTATAACGTCAAAGGACGTAATGGCGCTGCTCAATATCGCGTTAGTGTGACCTGTAGTGCAGCTGGTGGAGCCCCAGCAATCAGTGCTGTTGTGCCAGTTACCATCAATGCCCCTAGCGCTTGTTATTGCACTCCGTCGCACGGTGCTAACTGTGCCGATGCCCAACTTTTTACCGCCGTCACCGCTCCTGGTGGGTTTGCTCCGATTATGCCAACTGTATGTTCGGCAACTGGCGGTTTCACTCCTGCGCCGTTTGGCCGTGCTGCTGATACCTTGGTCTTGACACAAGGAGCATCAACCACCATTGACTTCACGACTGGCTCAACCGCTATTTCAGGTTCATTCTGGATTGACATGAATCGTAACGGATCCTTTGAGGCTTCTGAGTGGTTTGATATTGGACGTACATTGGCAGCAGGTAGCACCACTCCTGTGACCGTTTTGGTTCCTGGTACTGGCCCTACTGGTACCACCCGGGCTCGTCTGCGTTCGCGCCTAACGGGCAACCCTAATGGCGATATCGATGCCTGCAACACAACCTACGGCTCTGGTGGTAGCATGGACTTTAATGTCATCATCAATGGCGGTACCCCATGCGCTGGGACACCTAATGCTGCGAGCATCTCATCAGACTCGACAAGCCTATGTGCCAACCAACAATCTGTAATGCGTGCCTCTAACCTTTCATCAGGATCTGGCCTTTCATTCGAGTGGCAAGTATCTACCGATGGTGGTGCTAACTGGTCTGCTGCTCAAGGCATCAACACCAATCCTACCTATACCTTCCTTGGTTCTTACCTGACAGGTGCTGGATCCGTCCAGGTTCGTTTTGCCTCTACTTGTGCTGGTGTGACCACCAACTCTAATGTCTTGACGATTGCAGCTAAATCTGTTGCTGCCTGTATCTGCAAACCTTCGCACTCTGCCTGTGGTGTGAGTGACTTGATTCCACAGATTTCTGCCTCTGGCCAATCTTTCAGCCCAACATTGCCAGTAGATTGTGCTGGCAATACCAATGGTTTCTTTACCCTTGCTGGTTCTAGGGCAAGCGATACCCTAGTCCTTGCGTTTGGCATCCCGACAACTGTATCGGTCGTGACCGCATCAACTGGTACTGGTGATGTCAACGGCTCAATCTGGGTTGACTATAACAACAACGGATCACTAGAGGCTTCTGAGTGGACAGATCTTGGCCGTACCATCACAGTTGGCTCTACTGCTACGGCTGACCTTACTGCTCCGGCTACTTATGCAGGCGCAGTCCTTGGTCGTATTCGTACCCGTGCTTCTGCCTCTCCTAATACTGCTACAGATGCATGTACTGTTTTTGGCTCTGGTGTTGGTTATGACTTCCCTGTCTTGCTGACTGGTACCGTAAGTTCTGCCCGCAACATCACCCTTCAGAATGCCATCCGTGTCTATCCTAACCCAGCTACCAAGCAGGTTAGCGTCTCGATGCCAACCCTAACAGATGGCAAGGTTACCTTCACGATCACTGACCTAAGCGGACGTGTCGTTAGCCAACTGAGCCCTGCTAGCGTTAGCAACGGCACTTATGTCCTTCCGCTTGACCTTGCTCCAGGTGCCTACCAGCTGAGCACCATCACCACCAACGGTGTGGCGCATACCAAATTAGTCGTACAGCAATAGTTGCTGCCCTGCCAGTGACTTTGGCAGGCATTGCACAACAATAAGTACCCAGAGCCACCCTAGTTGCCTTCATAAGCAGCTAGGGTGGCTTTTTTTGTGGTTGACCGGACCTTGTGTGCCTGTCTGCACTAGGATTGACTACTTGACTGAACTAGGATTGAGCGGATTTTAGGGAGTGATGGGATTCGTGTGTACCGAGGCGCAAGGGTGGTGGAGGGAGCAAGGTGGAGCGTGGGTCCACAAGTCCACCCCATAAATCCTTGTGTACATGTCTGAACTAGGATTGAGCGGACCTACAGAAGCTCGGGATGCCGAGGTAAGGCGCAATGCCGATCTGTGGGCAGTGGTGCCAAGGCTGCCACGGTATAGCGTCCTGGCCCCAAGCATCAGCTGATGGCTTGCGATGGCCTTAAACTGCGCTAGGTTGGTGCGCAAGGTCAGCAGGCAGCGGTTTATCGTATCAGGTATCGCGCATGGCCGAAATATGCGCCGTAAGCAATTGCGGCAGGACTTTTGGTTTTTTAGGACCCTGCACCAAAAAAATCAGTTCTGCCTTTCGGGCCTCTTTTTGGCATGATTGACCCATCTGGATCTGCAAGGCCAAAATACCCGAAAATACTTCTGCCTCAATAACCCCTTGAAAATGAGCTTAAAGGGACCAACTCATAAAAATTTCTACAATTATTTTTGCGCCTTGTGCTTGCAAATCAAAACTCATCCTGCATCTTTGCAATCCCAAACGGAAACAGAGACGCTAAACGAAGCGAAACGAAAGCCAAAA
>CANHWS010000273.1 GCA_947464365.1 Cytophagaceae bacterium
AAGATGATGGTAATAATTAACTTATGGGAGGCCAGGTGCAGCTCCTGATCGCCGAATAAGGTGGCCAAGTACATAATGGTCTGGACCCCCATGTTGTAAAACAAAAAGGAAATCAGGAACCGAAATAAGGGGCGCTCGGTCTTGGCCTGTTGCCAAACTTTTCCTAATTCTCGAAATCCGGATAGCAACCAATGTTGGTCTTGCTTCTGGATTGCAGGTTTGCGATCTGGCGGGAGACCAAATAATGGAATCAATGACCATAATCCCCACCATAAACCAACTGATAAAAATGAAAGCCGTAAAGCCAAGCCTGCAGTTATCCCGAACATTTCGGGCATCAGGACGGGTACTAGGCATACAACCTGCAAGATCAAAGAGCCTACATAGCCACGTGCAAATCCTTTGGCCGAAACAGTATCCATCTGGTCGGGACTTGCAATCTCTGGTAAGAAGGAATTGTAAAACACGATGCTGCCAGTATAGCCCATCGTTGCCAGCACAAAGGCCAGCACACCCCACTGAAAGGTATCAGATGTGAAGCCAACCAAACTCACACAAGCCATGGAGCCGATCAAACAGAATAATCCCATGAATAACTTCTTACGCCCAGTACTATCGGCAATGCCTGATAGAATAGGACTCAATAATGCCATCAGGCCAAAAGCAAATGATAGCATCCAGCTAAAGAGGACCTTGCTGCTCAGCACCCAGCCAAACACATTTACTAAATCAGATCCATCGGGTTGCTCGGCAACTTTACTGTAATAGATCGGAAAAAAGGTGGTGGTGATGATCAGCGAATAGGCCGAGTTAGCCCAGTCGTACATACACCAAGCATTGATGATTTTAGGGTCATCAACGATTAGGTTATGCTGGTCGTCAGTTGTTCTGATGGAACTCATGCTAGTCGGGTGCGGCTGAAACTAAAAAGTTAGTGCTTGGGCCTAGAGCTTGGTGCGTGACCTTGACAAATGCCATCCCATATTAAATATGAGCCTTGTCCGCCCTAGGTAGTTTGTCCATTCGATGCGTTCGACATGGTCATTGACACCGTGATAGTCAGGATGGAGGCCCGAAAAATAGAAAATGACCGGCACGCCCGACTTGGCAAAGTTATAATGGTCGCTACGTTCGTATAGGTGCTCGGTATCATCTGGGCGGTCATAATAATAGTCTAGGCCGATGTTGCAGCACTTGTCGTTGATGGCCTCGTGTTGCTCTTTAAGGCTTTGTTTGATTTTGTCAGAGCCAATGGCATAGACGTAAGGCTTACCTGACGGATGTCTATCGTCCGAGCGGCCAATCATATCCACATTAAGGTCTACCATGGTGGATGCCATTGGCCATAATGGCTCTTTGGCATAGTGCGCACTACCGAGTAAGCCTTTCTCTTCAGCTGTAAAGTGAGCAAAGATGATGGTGCGCTCTGGTCCTTGCTTGGCTTTGGCTGCAAGGGCAAATTGCTCGGCCATCGTTAGCAAGGCTGCCGTGCCAGTGCCATCATCATCAGCACCGTTATAGATGTCAAACGCATCCCGCCCGATATGGTCCGAGTGAGCTGAGATCACTACTGCTTCATCTGGCTTTTTGGTCCCGCGGATTACGGCCATCACATTAGAGGTATGATAGACCGTTGGGCGAAGGGTAAGCAAAAAGCGGGCGGTATCAGCATCGGAGATGTATGGCCAGCCTGTGCTATGGCCTGTTGATGTAGCCCTACCCCAGGTGTTGATCAGAGACTCTAGGTTAAGGAACGTGAAGGCCTCCATGGCGCTACCTTCCTTGGCTAGGTTTTGGAATAGGGGCCACCATTGGGAAAGCGAGTTATAAGTGGCCTTGCGGAGGAACATCCTCGCCATCCGGGGGCCACAGACCATGGCTGGTGTGTTACCACGGCGGCCAGCGGTGAAACCATGCGCCTCTTCTGCCCAGAAATTGCCCACGTTTTGTTGCCACCACTCGTAGCGGGTCGTGATGATCATGATTGGTCCACGGACTTTGCGCCGCATGGCTTTGTAGCGCGCCTCTAGGTTGTGTTTGGCCCAATAGGCTTGGCTGAGCCCAGGTACGGAGGCTGAGTCCAGCAAGAGCCAAAGGGTGGGCTCAGTTTCGGTCACCTCGCCTGTAAGGCCGAGGCCGGTGAGGAGGTTGAGCGTATCACAATCAGGGCCGAGACCTGCCCACCGGACCCTAAAGCGCTTGTCTTGCAGGCTTTGCTCGGCTGGCATGCGGGTCCCGGGTAGCATCATGAAATCCCGTCCGTGCATATATCGACGCTCTTTTACGTCACGGATGCGGCAATCAAACAGGTCCCATTTCGTGATCGGGACGGTGAAGGTTTGCCTGTAGTTATCTGTGCCACTGACCGCTGGTATCCCTAGCTTTTTGTACTGGCGGATAAGGTAGTCGCATGCCTTTTCGTGCCCTATGGTGCCCGCCTCACGGCCTTGTAGGCTATCATGGGCCAAAACCTGTAGGTGCTGCTTCAGTCTGGATTCTTGCAGGCTCAGGTTGTATTCGAGCGCAACACGGTCTATCTTCTGGGCAACTACCGCCGAGGGCAACAACCAAGTGGCCACTAAGCTAATGAAGCCAGTTGCTAACGATATGGATAGGTTTTTCATACGGACTAAAGGTATTATCAAAACTGATAAGGCCAAAAAGTAGTTTCTGTTAGGGCCACAAATATGACCCGTCCGATCATGGAATCTAAACAAGACACTAAGGGTCAGACTCACGGCCTTTGACCAAGATTTACGAACTTGCCTCCGATATCTACCTTCATGGCACGACCACTAGGCACAACCACATCTACCATAAATAATCTTGCCTTAAAGGTTAGCCAGTTCTGGCTGAGCAATTGGCGCCTTTGGGTGCTGATCATCGTCCATGTGGTTGGGGTCATTGGCCTAAGTCAGCAGGCACCTATCCGAGATATGTTTCTATGGCTGACACCTGTCAACCTGCTACTGACGCTATACCTATTTGTAGGTGCAGCGGAGGGTAGAACAGGTAGGCAAATAGGCTTGCTGGTGCTAATAGGCGTGTTGGGCTTCCTTGTGGAGGTGGCAGGGGTGCATACTGGCCTCATCTTTGGTAACTATTGGTATGGAGCGTCCCTTGGCTTTAAGGTGGTACATGTCCCGGTGGTAATTGGGGTTAACTGGGTGATTTTGGTCTATGCGATGACTTGCTGGCTTGGCAAGTTGGGCCTTTCGGGCGTATGGCGGGCGATCCTGGGCGCCGTATTGCTGACCGCCCTAGACTGGGTCATGGAACCAGTGGCAGTATCCCTAGACTTCTGGCAATGGCAACAAAATACCATCCCGGTCCGAAATTATATTGGCTGGTTCGGAACATCTTTTACCCTACTATTGTTATCAGGGCAATTAGAGCCCAAGTGGAAAAACAAACTTGCTGGTAGCGTTCTGCTGATCGAGCTTTTGTTTTTCGTAATCTTGAGACTGTTGTTGCTGACATAAAGGCCTCAACCAGATAAACCTGAATATCACTGCTGACTTTACGCACAACCTAACATGGCCTATTCAATCAAAGACTTAGAGCACCTCAGCGGCATCAAGGCGCACACACTCCGGATCTGGGAGCAACGCTATGACATCCTGAAGCCTAAACGTACGGATACAAACATTAGGTACTATGACGACCATGACCTGAAGCTGATCCTGAACATCAGTATGCTGAACGACAATGGCTACAAGATCTCGAAAATCGCGGAGATGACCCCTGGCGAGATGCACAAGGAGGTCGTATCGTTAACCGAGAGCACCTATAAATACCCCGAACAGATCCAGGCCCTCACCCTCAGCATGATCGACCTAGACGAGGATCGGTTCGAGAAGGTGATTAGCACCAACATCCTCCACTTTGGGTTTGAGAAGACGATGCTCAACATCGTGTTCCCGTTCCTGAACCGGATCGGATTTTTGTGGCAGACAGGCAGCATCAACCCAGCGCAAGAACACTTTATTACTTTTCTGATCCGGCAGAAACTCATAGTGGCTATTGACGGCCTCGTTAACCACAAACATGAGAATGCCAAACGGTTCATGCTATACCTCCCTCAGGGCGAAATGCACGAAACGAGCCTCTTGTTCAGCAACTTTCTGATCCGGTCGCGGAAACACAAGGTGATCTACCTAGGGCAAAGCCTACCTTTTGAGGACGTTAAGGTGGCCCACGGCATCTATGCCCCAGACTATGTCCTATGTGTTGCGACTACCTCCCCAGGCCAAAGCGAAATCCAGCAGTATCTGGACATGATGGCCACGGCCTTGCCAGAAACCCAGATTTTGCTTAGTGGGTACCAGATTGTGGCACAGGACCTTGACCTAGCACCCAATATGCACGTCATCACCAACATTGATGACCTGATTAACCTGCTCGAAGGGATCAATCTGGGTAAATAAGGGGGCTTATGGCCGGACATTGCGGACCAGTAGTCCGCTATTTTGACAAACAATATTAGGCAGCTGACACCCCACCGAGACTAAAAGTTTCATTTTGTTTGGTGCCTTGTGGCACTTGCCGTAACTTGCATTCGCTGGCTTGATAGTACAAGCCCATTACACCAAACCCCCGATAGCATACGCATGGAAGCCACGCTTACCAGCACTGGTCTGTC
>CANHWS010000274.1 GCA_947464365.1 Cytophagaceae bacterium
CTCCGTTGCTGACAGGAACTGGTTGCCACCATCGTTCATGATCCGGACCAAAATCTGCTCACAATGGCGACTTTCTTGCTTGATGCCAGCAAAACCCCAAAGCCCTAGGCAGCCCAAAACGCACATAGCCGAAACCCATACCTTTGGTATGCGCAATTTTGGCCAAGCCATGATGAGCTTTTTCACGTTTTGTCGATAGATATAGACCCGAGCTACCCTCCTAATAACCTAACTATCAAGTGTTTGGATTTCCCTGTATCAGTTTTTGATAGAGGCTAATCCATACCATTGTAGCTTCTGGAGCTCAGGATCGTAACAAACAAAAGTAGGATTTATGAGCCGAAGGCGCAACAAGTAATGTTGCTCATATTCGAAAAATAACGGGGTTCATCCCTTCCGTTTAGGACAATTTTGCGCCAATCTGGGCGTTATTGTATGATAACAATAGTAAATAGACCATAAAGCACCTTGCTATTTATACCCTAGAATCAGGCATTTGATCTTAAAATTCAGAAAGAGTTCATATCCTGAAATAAAGAGCCCGATTGGTCGCATACGATCAAAAAAGGCCGCAAAAACGAAAGTTTTCTTACGTGTCGTCTGAACCTGATTCCCCCCCCAAAATCCTAGACCGCCTTGCCTTGCGTAAGCTCTTTGAAAAGTTGCTCTAGGGTGCCTTCCTGCTGCTGCAAGCCTATGAGTGCGTGGCCCCTTTCAGTCGCAAGTTTGAAAATCAATGGGCGGATATCCTGACTGGTAGTCGCAACGATTTCGAATTTGTTGTCCCCAAGGTCTTTGACATCTTCCACCCCTGGAATAGTTAGCAAATCCCGAGCATTGATTGCTGAGGCATACTCGGCCAAATAGCTGGCCTGGTTCTGCCTAACCTCCTTCAACTTGTCCTGCACTTGGCTCACCTTGCTATCAGCCACCAACTCTCCTTTGTTGATAATCACGATGCGGTCGCAGATTGCTTTGACCTCTTGCATGATGTGTGTACTGAAGATAACCGTGCGCTCCTGGCCAAGGTTCCGGATCAGGTTCCGGATCTCAACAATCTGGTTGGGGTCCAGACCAGAGGTTGGCTCATCCAGAATCAAGACCTTAGGCTCATGGATCAGAGCGGCAGCCAAGCCAACGCGCTGCCGATAGCCACGGCTCAGTGCCCCAATAAGTTTGTGTTGTTCGGGCCCTAATCCTGTTTGTTGGATAACTTGATCTGCACGCCTTGTAAGATCTGCCCCTTTGATGCCATAGACACTACCTACAAAGGCTAGATACTCCCGCACATATTGATCTAGGTATAGCGGATTGTGCTCTGGCAAGTAACCGACTTGTCGCCTCACATCTAGGCTATGTGTCCGAACATCATAGCCAGCAACAGTGACCGTGCCAGACGTTGCAGCCAGATAGCCTGTCGCAATTTTCATGGTGGTGCTTTTTCCTGCACCATTAGGCCCCAAAAAACCCAAAATCTCACCTTCCTTGACCTCGAACGAGATGTTGTTGACTGCTCGTTGTTGGCCGTATATTTTGGTTAGCTGATCTACTTGGAACATAGAGATTGAAAAACTAGTCTGCTTTAGGCAAGCCAATGCTGATGACCTTTGGCGCCAAATGGCACGATTAGGACAGCACAAAGGTAAGGACAAAACTAACGGGATAGGTAACCTAGTAGCCGCTTGCGTTTTTAGGGTATCTGCCTCTGAAAAAAAACGCATAACCTACATTGCAGTTGGTAGGACTAACTTTCACCTCATTGTAACCAGTGTCTAAACAACCACCCGAACAGATCTTGGGCATACCGCCCCACCTAGAGGACCGCATTGGGGGTTTGGTACCTTACCTTAAGTCAATGGTCCAATTAATGGTCATTTTGGCCACTATGCTGCTCTGGGCTTGTGATGACGACAAACCTCGTGACAATATTTATACTGATCAGGATCCTCAAATATACATCTCGCAACCTGAGGGCAGGATGGTCATGCGCGAAGCGCTCAAAAACCTCGAAAACTGGTCAAACCGCCCGCATTTCACCTACACGCCATTCACCGAGCTCATCTTCGACGCTCATCGGAATGAAGTAGAGATGCTCGACGAGGACAACCACAAAGGTTCGTTTGAACTCGTTCGGCTTGGCAACGGACACTATCGCCTAGATAACTTGTATGAGCTAAGATACAATGCACGCAATGTTTGCTGGCAACTCTTCACGATCGGCGAAGCAATCCCACCGCTCACACTTGACGGCTATACCATGCCTGACACCGTCAAGATCAGCAATATTTCCGCGTTCAAGTACATGGTCCACCGCAACCTAATTGCTGGTGTCTATCATGTAACGGACAAAGATGGGAAACCAATCCTGACTAGTACAGTCGCCTTTGCACCAGACGGGCAGCTAATAGGTGTCAAAGGATTCTTGCGGTACAATGTTGTGGTCAATGGCCCTGACGCGAATGCCGAACTGATGCCGATTGAACTCTACAACTCGGCTAACAAACTAGGCTTTTGGGGCTGTTTCGAGCGTCAGGATAGTACCTTAACTATCTATGAGATGCACAAAACCAAAGGCAAGAACCCACTCTACCAGTACGAAAAAGGCAAGCAGTTTGCCAAGTTGATCAAGTTAGATGGGCCACCGATACAGTAGATAGATAAGCTAAGTTGTGCTCCGTAATTTTAGGCACACGACACCTCGTGGTGCCGATGAGGCATTGGCATTAAACCTCATTGCAAATCCAACAATCATGTCCGAAAACAAAAATCCCCACCTACCACTGTGGTAAGTGAGGATTTGATTTAGGCAAATGCCGAAATTAGTTAAGCTTAAGGTCTGCGATGATAGCCTTGATTTTGGCATCTAGCTCGGCAGATACCTTGTCAAAGTCTCCAGGACTATGCAGCGGCTCGACAACCCCAAAGTAGAACTTGATCTTAGGCTCGGTGCCACTCGGACGTGCCGAAATCTTGCTACCATCCGCTGTCAGGAACTGCAGCACATTACTGCTATCTAGGTCCAGATCAGTCTCCAGACCTGTTGCTAAGTCCTTAGACTTGCCAGACTTATAGTCCAGCAAATGGGTCACGACAGATCCGTTGATGGTCTTGGGCGGGTTGGCGCGCAACTCGGCCATCATAGCTTGGATTTCTTCGGCCCCTGCTTTGCCTTTCTTGGTCAAGCTGATAAGGCCTTCCTTATAGAAGCCATACTTCTGGTAGATCTCAATCAGCTGATCAAACAGGCTTAAGCTTTTGTCCTTGGCAGCTGCGACCATCTCGGCGATCAAGGCACAGCTAATGACGGCATCCTTGTCGCGGACATAGTCGCCGACCAAGTAGCCATAGCTTTCTTCACCACCCACGATGAAGGTCTTTTTGCCCTCTTGTGCAGCTATGACTGCCGCAATGTATTTAAAGCCGGTGAGTGTCTCTGGGCAATCAACACCATAGTCGGCCGCCATTTTGCTGATGATGTCAGTAGTTACGATCGTCTTGATGACCATCTCCTTGCCTGTGAATTTACCAGCAGCCTTCCAGCTATTGAGCATATAATACACCAGCAAGGTCGCGGTTTGGTTGCCGTTCAACAACTGCCACTCACCATGATGATTTTTGGCAGCGATACCAACACGATCTGCATCGGGGTCAGTGCCCAAAAGCAAGTCTGCATCAATCGACTTGGCTTCAGCCAAAGCAATGCTTAGCGCCTCACTTTCCTCAGGGTTGGGATATACTACCGTAGGGAAGTTGCCATCTGGCGTAGCTTGGCTCTCAACAACATGTACATTCTTAAACCCAAAGCGCTTCAAGAGTTCAGGCACAACTGTGATGCCTGTACCGTGGATTGGCGTATAGACGATTTTGAGATCCTGTTGACGCTTGATCACCTCAGGATCAACCGATAGGGTAACCATTTTGTCAAAGTAGGCTTCATCAACCTCTGTGGTCACGAGCTGTACCAGTGGTTCGTTGCGTGTCCATCGCACATCCTCGATTTTGACAGCCTCAACCTCATTGATGACGTTGGTGTCATGCGGAGCGACCATTTGGGCACCATCAGTCCAGTAGGCTTTGTAGCCATTGTACTCCTTGGGGTTGTGGCTAGCCGTAAGCACAACCCCGCTTTGGCAGCCATAATGCCGAATGGCAAAACTGAGCAACGGTGTTGGGCGCAAGGCCGTGAAGAAGTATACCTTGATTCCGTTGGCAGAGAACACATCAGCGACGATACCTGCAAACTTGTCTGAGTTGTTGCGGCTGTCATGCGCAATTGCCACTGAGACTTGTTGATTCGGAAACTGCTGATTCAGATAGTTGGCCAGTCCTTGGGTGGCCATACCGATGGTGTACTTGTTGATCCGGTTGCTACCGACCCCCATCACCCCACGTAGTCCTCCTGTGCCAAACTCGAGGTTGCGGTAGAAAGAGTCAGTAAGCTCCGTCTCGGCTCCAGAGTCCAGCCAATGCTGTATAATAGCCTTGGTTTCGGCGTCGTATGGCCCGTCTAGCCATGCTTGTACTTTAGATTGAGTGGTGGTGTCCATGTTTTTTAAGGTGAGGTAAGAAAATCAAGTCACTTAGAGCGTATAGCCTCGCTGAAATACGACCAATAGGGATAGAAAGATAATTAGAATCTA
>CANHWS010000275.1 GCA_947464365.1 Cytophagaceae bacterium
AAGAATTTAGGTGGTTATCGAACCCCGAAGGTCAAGGCTATTTCTGGCTAAGCCGCTTGTTATCAGCTAGTCTAGGGCAACAAAAAAGCGGAAGGCAAACTTCTGGTGAAGTGCATTCCGCTTCGGTAGCCCGTACGGGAATCGAACCCGTGTTTCGTCCGTGAAAGGGACGCGTCCTAACCCCTAGACGAACGGGCCATTATAAATACAGCATTTAAGCCGCTGTTTTCGTTTGGGATTGCAAAGGTAGGCAAAAACTTTACCAAACAAACTTTTCGGCAAAAAAAGTTTAGGGAGGCCAGTTTTGCTCTGGGTTGCATCCTAACCCGCATCGTTGTTACTTTGCAACGTGGGCGTAACGACGTCCCTATTATTCACTATTACTATCCCAACAGCCCAAACGCAATGGCAATACGTGTTGCGATCAACGGTTTTGGCCGCATTGGCCGACTTACCTTTCGCGCCCTGCTTCTAAAACCAAATGTGGAAGTGGTGGCCATCAATGACCTAACCAGCCCAGCTACACTAGCTCACCTCCTTAAGTACGACTCTGTTCATGGCCGTTTTGACGGTACAGTCAAAGTTGTTGAAGGCGGCCTAGAGGTCAATGGCAAACACATCATCATCACTGCTGAGCGTGAGCCTAAAAACCTACCATGGGCGGCCAACAAAATCGACGTAGTGCTCGAAAGCACAGGTCGTTTTGTGGATGATGTAAGTGCTGGTGGTCACCTTGCAGCCGGAGCTCGCAAGGTCGTCATCTCAGCCCCAGCAAAAGGTAAAGTCCCTACTGTTGTCCTTGGCGTCAACGAAGAAATACTGACCGGTGCTGAAACCATCGTCAGCAATGCTTCTTGCACCACCAACTGCTTGGCACCAATGGCCAAGGTACTGGATGATGCATTCGGCATCGAAAAAGGTTACATCACCACAATCCATGCCTACACCCAGGATCAAAGCCTGCAAGATGCTCCTCATAGCGATCTTCGCCGTGCACGTGCTGCTGCTTTGAGCATCATCCCGACCAGCACTGGTGCTGCCAAAGCTGTAGGACTAGTATTGCCACACCTAGAAGGCAAATTGGACGGTGTAGCCATGCGCGTCCCAGTTCCAGATGGTTCGCTGACAGACCTGACCGTTGTCCTCAAGCGTCCAACCACCAAGGAGGAAATCAATGCCGCCATGAAAGCCGCAGCCGAAGGCCCTATGAAAGGCATTCTTGAGTACACTGAGGATCCGATTGTTAGTGTTGACATCATTGGCAACCCACACTCTTGCATCTTCGACTCAGATCAAACCTTGGTCAATGGCACATTGGCCAAAGTCGTAGGCTGGTATGATAACGAAGCTGGCTATAGCAACCGAGCTGCCGACCTGATTAGCAAACTAGGCGCATAGGGTAAGTTTATCCCAAGCCAGTATTCTATGTAATTCCCGAGCCCTAGCTTCTTCTACAGAGGCTGGGGCTCATTTTTTACTGGTAGGACTTGCATAAGCACCAAGGCATAGCCTATATTGTGAGCATTATACCGACGGATTTCTAATCAATAAATTATAGACCCAAATTCTACTCCTGGGTCTTATTTTTGCCAACCGCCGACGAAGAAAACTTCCTAATTAGGACTTAACTCTTCCTGCATCAACTTCTGCTAGCTGCAGCCCCATCAGGAACCAGTTCGGAACAAACGAATCAGCTATCGTGACCACCAACGACGACATCGAGAACCTAACCTCCGACCCTACACCAGACCTACCGACCACAGGCCTCAACGAGGTAGTACCTGTGTCGGGTCTATACGAAAACTGGTTCCTAGACTATGCTAGCTATGTCATCTTGGAGCGGGCAGTGCCTGCCATCGAGGATGGATTAAAGCCTGTGCAACGTAGGATCTTGCATGCGATGAAGGACCTAGACGATGGTAGGTTCAATAAAGTGGCCAACATTATCGGGACCACCATGCAATTCCACCCCCATGGTGATGCCTCCATTGGGGATGCGATCGTGAATCTGGGCCAGAAGGACCTGTTGATTGAGTGCCAAGGTAACTGGGGCGATGTCAGAACAGGCGATGGTGCGGCAGCACCAAGGTACATCGAGGCCCGACTCAGCAAGTTTGCACTTGAGGTCGTCTATAATCCGCAGACTACCCGTTGGCAGCTCAGCTATGATGGCCGCAAAAAGGAACCGATTACCTTTCCCGTCAAGTTTCCTTTGTTATTGGCATTGGGTGTGGAGGGTATTGCTGTTGGCCTTAGTACCAAGATCCTACCGCATAATTTTTGTGAGCTACTCGAGGCCTGTATAGACCACCTTAACGGTAAACCCATCAACCTCATCCCAGACTTTATGAATGGTGGGATGATCGATGCCACCCAATACAATAACGGACGCAAAGGCTCTAAAGTCAGGGTCCGGGCCCATATAGAAGACGTTGACCGCAAGATGCTCATCATCCGTGACATACCTTTTGGTGTCACGACAGTATCCGTTATGGATAGCATCGTGAAGGCAAATGACGCTGGCAAAATCAAAATCAAAAAAGTGGTCGACAACACGGCCAAAGATGTTGAAATCCAGGTCCACTTAGCCCCAGGTACAAGCCCAGATATCACCATTGATGCCCTCTATGCCTTCACCGACTGCGAGGTAAGTATCAGCCCGAATGCCTGCGTCGTGCACGAGGATAAACCCCAGTTTTTGGGTGTTGATGACCTACTCAAGCACAATGTAGCCCAAACGATGGAGCTGCTACGGCAAGAGCTCCTGATAAGGGAAGGAGAGCTGCTCGAGAGGATATTATTCAGCTCCCTCGAGCGTATCTTTATCGAGAACCGCATCTATCGGGACATTGAAGAGTGTACTACTTGGGAATCTGTCCTGGAAACCATCGACAAAGGTCTAGAGCCCTACAAGCCACAATTCTATCGTGTAATCGTCCGAGACGACATTTTGAAGCTGACCGAGATTAAAATCAAACGGATCAGCAAGTATGATAGCTTCAAGGCAGATGAGCTCCTGAAAGCCCAACAGGCTGAGCTGGATGAGGTGAGGAACAACTTGGCCCACCTCAAACAATATACCCTCAGCTATTATCGGAACTTGCTCAAGAAGTATGGCAAGGGAAGGGAACGCAAAACCGAGATCAAACAGTTTGACGTAATTGCAGCCAGTGTCGTAGCAGCCAACAACCAGAAACTCTACGTCAACCGCGCCGAGGGATTTGTTGGTTATGGCCTCAAGAAGGACGAATACGTCAGCGATTGTAGCGATATGGATGACGTAATCGTCTTCCTCAAAAACGGAAAGTACCGGGTCATCAGGATCGGCGAAAAAGTATTCGTCGGCAAGGATATAGAGTACCTAGCTGTTTTCCGCAAAAACGACGATCGCATGGTCTATCATGCCATCTATGTTGATGGCGAGACAGGCTATAGCATGGCAAAGAGGTTCCAAGTCTTGGGTGTGACCCGGGACAAAGACTATGATGTTACCCGTGGCGTAAAAGGAAGCAAGGTGCACTACTTCAGCGCTAACCCCAATGGTGAAAGCGAGGTATTGGATGTTATGCTCACACCGGGGTCAAGCGCCAAGGTCAAACGTTTTGACTATGACTTCGGCAAACTCGACATCAAGGGCAGGGCCTCGCAGGGTAACATCGTGACCAAGTATGCCATCAAAAAGGTCACCTTTAAGCTAAAGGGCAAGAGCACATTGGCCGGCGTAGAAATCTGGTATGACCCAAGTATTGGAAAGCTCAACAGCGATAAAAGGGGCAAAAACCTTGGCCAGTTCGACGCCAATGACCACATCTTGGTACTATACAAATCTGGCCAGTACGAGCTAACTAGCTTTGACCTAACCAACCGATACGACCCCGAACAAATCATCCTGCTCGAGCGGTATCAAAAGGGTGATTGCATTTCGGCCGCCTATTACGAAGGAGGCCTAAAGGCTTGGTACCTCAAACGCTTTATCATCGAGACGACAACTGTTGACAAAAAATTTGACCTCTTGCCCGACTCCAAGGGTACTTACTTGCTTGCAGCCGCCCAAGGACTAGAAATTCAATTAGAGGTAACATGCCAGAAAGACAAAAAGGCACCTATTGAAACCAATTTACTAGACCCCGATCTCATTGCCGACATCAAAGGTGTAAAGGCCCTAGGCAGCAAACTAAGCTACGTCGGTATCACTTCCGCCAAGTTCATAATCCCACAACAAGAACCCGAAGAGACACCTGCGCCAAAGGAGCAAGTTGCTGAAACAGAACCCCTACCAGAAACACCTTCGGATACCAAAGGACAAATCGGCCTTGGATTCTAAACAACTTACTAGCTTATCCTCAAACCTGAGACCAGCCATGGCCCAAAGCCAACAATTTACCACAACTACCAACTTAGCAGGCACCTCGTTCCCTTCGACACGCAGCCGCAATGCTACAAGCTGGAGATCCTGGCAAGTGTCTTTGGTGGCCCTTTGCTTAGCAGGCTTGGTCCATAGCTGCACACCACCTGCCCCGGAAGGGATCAACAAACTCAAAGAGGAGATGCATGACCGTAAACTAAAACGAGTCACAGCAGGGGCTGTCCAGGAGAATGCCCAAAACTTCGGCAC
>CANHWS010000276.1 GCA_947464365.1 Cytophagaceae bacterium
GAGGCTTTTAGCATCAGGATAGCGTGTAAATAGGGCAGGGGTCGTGAGGTTGACACGTTTGTCAGTGCACTGGGCACTCAGGATCACGGCCACCAGAAGCTCATAAGGGTTGTTGTAATGCAGCTCCGTTTCGGGTGCTGGCATGGCTGACTCAAAGTAGGCCAAGATGGTTCCGTAACGCTCCTTTTTGGTCATGACGTAGATGCACTAGGATGGTCGGGTTTGACTTTTTGGCCTAGGGCTTTGCTTAAACGATTGGTGCTGACTTGTTGTTTGGTGCCCAATGCCTGTAACAGACTTAGTTTGTTCTGTTACCCACGCCGCATTTCGCGCTCGATGTCTCGGGCCTTGATGTCCTCGCGTTTGTCAAAGAGTTTTTTGCCTTTGGCGGTGGCTATCTCTAGTTTGGCTAGTCCTCTGTCGTTGATAAAAAGGCGTGTCGGGATAAGGGTCATCCCTTGGTCCTTAAGTGCACGTTCTATCTTCTGGATTTCCTTTTTACTGAGCAGGAGTTTACGGTCCGCCTTGGGGTTATGCGGGTTGAAGCTCATCTTCTCGTAGGGGCTAATGTGCAGGTTCACGACGAAGACCTCGCCATTATGTACTTGACAGTAAGCGTCCTGCATGTTGACCTTCTGCATCCGGATAACCTTGATTTCAGAGCCGCGTAGGACCATACCTGCGACATAAAAATCGAGCAGGTTGTACTCATGGCTGGCCGCCTTGTTCCGGAGGTTAACACTGCGTTCGATCTTGAGTTTGTTACTGGCCATATTGGTTTGTGCGTGGAAGGGAATGGAGAGAGGCCCTAGGGGCAGCTACATGGCAGCCAAGCACGACAATAATGGGGCCTGCAAAAGGGGTGCGAAGTTGCTAAAAATATAGGGCCTTGCCAAAAGATATGGTCTATTGCCTAGTTATTGGTAGTTTTGTGCCTTGTTGGTATGGTATGGCCACTGGGCAATCAAGCCCTGATCATTTCTGTGCCAGCAGACAAACACCTATATTGCATGGAGATTAAAGAGCTGGGCATACCGGGGATTTTGGAGATCACACCCCGCATTTTTCCGGACCCGCGTGGTTTCTTTTTTGAGTCGTACAACGAGGCCGCCTTTGCAAAACATGGCCTCAGGATGCACTTTAGGCAAGATAACCAGAGTTTTAGTAGGGCAGGTACAGTGCGTGGTTTGCATTATCAGCACCCACCAGCAGCCCAAGGCAAACTTGTAAGGGTATTGTCAGGTAAGGCCTTGGACGTTGTGGTGGATATCCGGAAGGACTCTGCCACATTCGGCCAGCATCTGACCATCGAGCTGGATGCCGAGCGCCAAAATATGGTTTGGGTGCCCGAAGGTTTTGCGCATGGCTTCGCTGCGCTGACTGATGTTGTGTTTTTCTACAAGTGTACTGACATTTACACCCCAAGTCAGGAAGGTGGCTTACTCTGGAACGATCCTGCTCTCGGGATCAACTGGCAGGTCTCAGATCCGGAGGTTTCGGTCAAGGATGCAATTTTGCCGCCATTTGCCGAAATGATTAGCTATTTTTAGACCCGAATATTGCGTTATTGTTAACAAGCTCGATTCTCCCCAGAGTGTTGGTTACCTTTCAGTAGCCAACCAGTATCAAGGTACTAATCGGCAAATACCCTTTCTACATGGCTCGTGCTAGCCTTTGGCTTATAGTTTTTGTGGTTGCAGGTCTCAGTTCCTGCAAGTTTTACAAACGTGACATCCTCTTCCGAAGTGATGGCACGCCAGACACTGTGTTGGTAGCTGCCCAACAAAAGTTGGCACGTGTCAACTTCCAGATTCAGCCTTTTGACTGGATTGACGTTAAGGTTTACAGTAACGGAGGTGAGTCCTTGGTTGATCCCAACTCAGAGTTCGGCAAACAGGTCGGTGTCTCTGGTGGCGGCGCCATGAGTGGGGCCGGAGGAAATGCGCAAATGGCTTTGACCCCAATCCTACTAGGAACCATTAATATGGGGCGCTACTTGGTTAACGCCGATGGTGATGTTAGCCTGCCACTTATTGGTCGGCAAAAACTGGCCAACCTGACCTATCGCCAAGCAGATAGCTTGCTGGCTGAGAAGTATAGCAATTTTTATGAGGATGCCTTCGTTATAACGAGGACCGCCAACAGACGATGTATCGTTTTGAGCGGTGGTGGAGGATTAACCTTGACAGCAGGATTTACCTCAGGACGTATGGTGCCATTGACAGATGAGGGAATCTCGCTCATCGAGGCCATAACGATTTCCGGAGGCGTCCCTGCTTACACGGACATGTCCAAAATCAAGGTCATAAGAGGAGGGGACCTCAAGAACCTAAAAGTAGAGACCATTAACCTCCAATCGATGCAAGCAATGGCTAGTGCAGATACTCGTGTCTTTCCTAATGACATTATCTACATCGAGCCAGTGCGCCGTCCGGTGATTGATTTCTTGCGTGACGTCACACCATTAATCTCGGTACCGCTGTCTATCCTTACCGTACTCCTCCTTATTTACCGTCCCTAGTCTGACCCTAACCGTTTTTACTTATGCAGTTTAACAGCAACATGTCAGGCGCCAACCTCAACCTGAGCGGCAATAATGGCCAGGCAGAGGACGAGGACTCGGGCTTAGGCAGGATAGACTTTGATAAACTCCTGCCCATTCTGAACAAGAGCCTTGGCTGGATCATCTTGTTTATCCTATTCTCTGCTGCCTCGGGTTATTTGTACCTCCGGTACACGCGCCAATTGTTCGAGAGCAGCTCTGTCCTCAAACTAGAGGTACGGGAAAAGGCCAATATCAAAAATATCTATAATGCAGTTACCTCAGGTGATGCTGAGGCCAACACCCAGACCCTTGCTGGTGAGATCGAGCTCATCAAGTCTCCTGTTATCTATGCCAAGGTCATTGACCGCATGGATCTGGATGTGACTTATCAACTACGTGGTAGCCTGCTCTTGACTGAGCTTTATCAGCAGTCACCGTTCCGGGTAGAGTATGAGATGATCAAACCAGGTATTCTGGACATCCCTATCGACTTTGAGTTTCTGGAAGGTGCCAAAAAGTACAAGATGGGCTACAAGTTTGGCCAAGAAACCGCCTTTGGCGAGTTCGAGTTGGGCAAGCAATACCAGAATCCATACTTCCGGTTCAGGATCACGAAAACCAAGGATTTCAAGCCAGAAAGTGTTGGTTTTAAGTACAACTACACCATCAACAGCCGCGAAGCCCTCAATCGGTATCTAGAGTCAAATCTATCTGCTAGGGTGCTCAATGCACAGGCAAACACCATCATTGTTTCCTTTAAGGACTACAGCCCAGCCAAGTGCCAAGACATTGTCAACAATGTGGACTCGGTTTACCTAGACGTAACGCTGAGCAAAAAGAACCAAGTTGCCGAGCAGACGCTTGCATTCCTTGATAAGCAACTGGACAGCACACGTCAGATGTTGAGTGGTAGTGAGTCCCAGATGGAGTCCTTCCTCCGGAGCAATAAAGGCGTTTTGGACCCTAAGACCAATATGTCAAAGCTGATGGAAAAGCTGGACCTACTGGTTGAGAAAAAACTCGAAGTGAAACTCCAGATATCTACCCTCAACGAGATTGAGAACTTGGTAATCCATAAAAAGGAGGTTGGCCAGTTTCTGCCAATGCTACGTTATGCCAAGGACCCTGAGCTATCGGCTCTGGCGAAAGAGCTCAGCGCAATGCTCGAGAACCAGGACCGTGTATTGCTAAGCTACAAAGACAACACTACTGCCAACAAAGCCAATACCCTTAAGGTAGACCGCAAACGCGTAGAGGTGCTAGAAGCATTAACAGCTGCCAAGGAGTTCATGAACAACGAAATGAACCAGCTGGACGAAAAGATCAACGAGCTAGAGTCCTCATTTAACGGCATGCCGAGCAAGGACACCCAGCTCAATCGTCTGAAAAGGTTCTATGACCTCAACGAGAAGTTCTACCTCAGCCTGATCGAGAAAAAAACCGACTTTGGCATTGCCAAGGCAGGTACTGTACCAGATTTCCAGGTCCTGCAACCTGCCAATCTGCCTACCATTGCTATTAGCCCACAGAAGGGTAATATCTACACCATGTGGCTCGTGATTGGGCTTGTGGCGGGCATCGTCTTGGTCGTTGTACGTTACATCCTGCAAGACACTGTTGTGGCGATGCGTGAGATCGAGAAAACCGTCCCAGCCCCATTGCTAGGTGTTGTCCCGGTCTATACCAAGGAGCGTCTGAAAGTTGCTAAGCTCGTTGTTGATAAAAACCCTAAGAGCTCCTTGTCTGAGTCCTTGAGGGCCATCAGGACCAATATTGACTTCTTGACAACAGGCAAAGACAAGAAGAAGATCATCTCTGTAACCAGTACAGTGGCTTCTGAAGGTAAAACCTTTATCGCAGTTAACTTGGGTGGTATCTTGGCGCTTAGTGGTCTCAAGGTGATACTGATTGACCTTGATATGCGGAAACCTAAGTTGCACCAGGCATTTGACCTAGTCAATGACCGTGGCATGAGTACGCTGCTGATTGGTCGGAATACACTTGAGGAGTGTATCTGCCCCACTTCTGTTGAAAACATCAGCGTTATTCCTGCTGGGCCAACGCCGCCTA
>CANHWS010000277.1 GCA_947464365.1 Cytophagaceae bacterium
GCCTCCTGTGGTTACATCAATAGTGCGAGTTGTCGCATTGTTACTCCACAGGTAGGTCAAGCCAGTACCTGTTGGTGCTTCAAGGGTAACGGATCCACCTTGGCAGAAGGTGGTGGCCCCGACTGCTGTTATAGTAGGCAAGGTTGGAACAGGATTCACCGTAACAATAGTAGCCGCGCTTACTAAACTGGTACAGGTACCTGCAATCGTCTGGACAGTGTAGGTACCACCAGTAGTCACATCAATGGTGCGAGTAGTCGCATTGTTACTCCATAAATAGGTCAGGCCAGTGCCAGTTGGGGCTTCGAGGGTAACCGAGCCACCTTGACAGAAGGTTGTAGCTCCAACTGCGGTGATGGTAGGCAAGGTCGGCGCAGGGTTGACGGTAACAATAGTAGCCGCGCTTACGGAACTAGTGCAGGTCCCTACAATGGTTTGAACAGTGTAGCTACCTCCCGTGGTTACATCAATGGTACGGGTCGTAGCATTGTTGCTCCAGAGGTAGGTCAAGCCAGTACCTGTTGGAGCCTCGAGGGTTACGGATCCACCTTGGCAGAAGGTTGTGGCTCCGACTGATGTAATGGCTGGTGTAGTTGGCCGAGTATTAACTGTAACAACGGTGGCTGCACTAGCCGCACTAGTACAAGTCCCCGCAATGGTCTGGACAGTATAGCTACCTCCAGCGGTTACGTTAATGGTGCGGGTTGTGGCATTATTGCTCCAGAGGTAGGTTAGGCCAGCGCCAGTTGGGGCTTCGAGGGTTACAGAGCCGCCTTGGCAAAGGGAGGTGCTGCCAATGTTGGTGATGGTTGGCTGCGCTAGGGAGCTTACGTTAATCACATAATTGGCACTAGCACTCTGGCAACGACCATAAGAGACCGATAAATTGTAAAACCAGTAATAAAAGTCTGTATTGAACCCCGCACTATTATTTGAACCTGCCATTTCGCAAACGCCCGCAATTCTGAAAGGAAACCCTGGAGCCGAGGTGGTCCTGAAAAGCCCGACAGTTGTCCCCGTTCCTTTCAGGCGATAAACCCCAGCAGGAATGTTTAGGTTGAGGCCTGAAATGTTATTGATTCCCGGGACAACAGTACGAGTAGCAGTTGCAACAATAGCCCCTGTAACCGAATCCTGCGCCACAATAGTGACTGACCCTGCGGCATCAGCATCTACCCTAAATCCATTCAAGATCATTGGCCGATAAACCCGTAGGAAGTTGTATAGCACCTCAGCCTGCACGCGGTAAGACCCATTCGCTGGATTTGCAGACCCCACATTGGCATTAATGGTTTCTGTTTGCCGTAAGGAATAGGTCGTATTGTTTGTCAGGTTGGGCGTTGCGAATGTATTGGCAGTACCCACCACAGATCCACCACTAGATACCCACTGATTGGCAAATCCATTGGTTGGTGCTGTTAGGGTTACCGATTTGTTCGGACAAGTAGAAACAGGCGTTGGCGTAGTTGGCGTAGCCGTTTTATTGATGATCCCGATGCCAAGTGGTAAATACTCAAAAGTGGTTACCCCTTTGTGGGTTAATGCGATACGAAGTCTGTAAGTCCCCTCAGCAAAGCCAGAGATTGGCGCCGATGTATTGACGACTGCTTGGTTTGTATAAGTACCCAGTACGGTGGGCACCCCAAAGGAACCAGTACCGTTACCGAGCTGCAAAACAGCTACTGTTGTAGGTGTAGTAGGAGTCCCGATGGTAAAATTGATCGGCAGGTTGTCTCCGTTACATACAGCACCAAGTAATTTAGGAGATGCGAAATTGATGCATTTACTTTTGATCGAAACCGGGAAGGGGCTGTAAGTACAACCATTTACCTGCACCTCAACCGAATAGACCCCAGATTTGGTATCATCAAAGTTGGCAAGTAGGGCGGGATTGCCCAATGCTGTAAAGCCATTTGGCCCTCGCCAGATGTAAGTAGCCCCAGGCACACTCGTCACTGTGAGGTTTACGTTTTCGCCAGGGCATTGATTGGCTGCCGCCGTGATGGTGATGGCGGGTGCTGCAAGGCCAGTTAAACAAGTTGCATTGTCGAACGAACCTCGAAGGAGGGCCGAAGGTAAGGGCCCAAATCCATTTGCCAGATCAACACTACCTGTTAGGTGGCAGTAACTCATGACTGTGCCTGCACGACCGACAGTTGGGCCAGTATAACACGCCGTTGATGATGCATCTGGTTCAGTTGCATAGCAGCTATCAATGTTGCCAATCACACCATTTCCTTTGTCCCAGCCACACCATTGGGTATGTGGAGACCCGATGTTATGCCCTATTTCGTGGGCTGTAACATTGGCTGACCAGCTATAAAGTGGCAAGGTTTGGAAGTCAGTATTAACATCGCTCATGCCTGTGCGGAACTCCACTTGTGGTTCGCAAAGGACACCAAGATAAGCAACACCTCCCAGACCCAAATTGGCAGTGAAATAGTGGGCTAGGTCCTCTGGGAAGCCCCCAACTAGATTGTCCCTAAAGGCAAATAACACATCTCTGGATGTGGCGGTAGGGATGTTATCTAGAGCCGAATTAATCTGTATTCTGTTGATGGATATATGAACTCGCTCGACGTTGTATAGGTTATTAACCACGTTGAAGATACCTGTCAAGTGGTTGGTAGAAGCTATCACGCTATTGCCCATCGCCTGATAGAGGGTATAGCCTCCCTCGAGATAAAACTTGATGGACTTGCAGGTGGCATTGACACTTTTGGCCTGTTGACCATACTGTGGAAGTAGGTTTTGCTTTGGTTTACGCCCATCATCATCCAACTGGCCGCACAAAAAGTTGTTTTTGGCCTTTAGGTCCTGATCGTCAAAGACGACTAAAGGGCGATCTAGGAAAGGTTTATCCTTTTGTTCGATGCGACCGATAACGAGGTTGCCACCTTTGGCAGAGCTGTAGGCCACACCAATGACTTGTCCATTCTCAAAAAAGCTAATGGCAACGTTGCTGCCAGCATCTCCATCGATTTTCCCCTGATAATAGCGCCCATATTGATAGGCCACAGACTTGGTTGACTTGCCATTACGCTCTGTAACCTCAAACCCCTTAGTAGCCATCATATCCTGCGTTTGGTCAAGCATCAGGGTGATGGTTCCGTTTGTGGTTGGAAGGCTAATCTCTGCATGCGAGCCTAACCCCTTGTACAAAGCCTGGTAAGCAGCAGGACTGATTTGGGACAGCTGATAGCGTCCTGCCCCAGCATCTAGCTGCTTTTTGAGCTCAGGATTTGGCTGATAGGGTTTGAACGGATTGAGGGCCTCGGCAAATACTGCCGTTGACACTACCATCCAGCAAATGGCAACAAGTACCAGCCTGAAAAAGATACGAGGAGCAAGGAGTCTAGTCATTGGGGTGGGATTGGTAATGGGTAAATATAATGGACTGCAAAGACTTGAGCTGCAAACTGAAGGCCCTCAGTAATGTACTTCTAGATAGCCACGAAGCCCCCATTTAGGTTCGTATGGTGGCAAAATGCGGGGTCTTTTAATCTGGGCATTACAGTTGAAAGCCCCAATCAAAGATATATAAACAAGCGGATCAATAGCTACTATGCTCGTTGGAAAGGGGCGATATTTAGATGGAGCCCGCATCAAACCGTGGTGCATTGAGATTATGGCAACAAATGGGGTTAGGGGGCGGGTAAATCTGTAAGGGTTTGGTTTTTTTGTGGAACTTGCCCAGATGCTCGGCTTTGGCAAGTTGATAAGGCGATTGATTGATATGGGCTGCCAAACGGAAGGTTGGAGGAAAAGAATGGGATGGTGCACCATTTGCACCCAAATGCTAGGGCTATTATCCTGAACAACTACCGCAATGAGGGCAACAATCAAGACCACAATTCAGCCAAGCAAACCAAGGCAATCAATCAGGTTAAGGCAGAGAAAACCTACGACATTTAGTCGTCCAAATGGCTCGGTATAGCTCAATATCCTACTAACTTGGCCCAACAAATCCCGCCAAGCTTTTTATAATCATGTCCGACCACCACCACCACGCCGAAGAACACAACAGCACCCCTGACCTACTCCGTGACGTCGTGATTGGTCTGAGCGATGGCCTGACCGTTCCCTTTGCTTTGGCGGCTGGGCTGAGTGGTGCGCTGGCCCAAAGCAACATCGTGGTCACGGCTGGCTTGGCGGAGATCGCAGCGGGTAGCATCGCAATGGCACTAGGTGGTTACTTGGCAGCACGAAGCGAGGCAGACCACTACCATAACGAGCTTAGGCGCGAACACCAAGAAGTCTTGGTAGTGCCGGACCGCGAGGCCGAAGAAATCTATGACCTGATGGCTGACTATGGCCTGACGCGAGAAGAAACCAGACCTATGGTCGAAGGGCTGATGCGCAACAACGAAGCATGGGTGGCCTTCATGATGAAGTTTGAGCTGGGCCTAGAGAAACCTAACCCTAGCCGTGCCTGGAAGTCAGCCTTTAATATTGGACTGGCTTATGCTGCTGGCGGTATGATCCCACTACTACCCTATTGGTTTTTTGTGTCGGTGGACCGGGCGCTGCAAGTGTCTTGTTTAGTCACGCTAGTGGCCTTGCTAGTGTTAGGGACAGCCAAGGCCAAACTCACAGGGCAACC
>CANHWS010000278.1 GCA_947464365.1 Cytophagaceae bacterium
AAGACGATATATGGGGGTGTTGGCACTAGTCGGGCAAGATGTCAACAATGCCGTCTTGCAATAGATACCGCTGCTGACTTTCGGGGCAGGTCGCCAAGCCTTGGTCATCAAACCGAAGACGATGGCCGTACTGACTCATATAGCCCACATGGCGGGCTGGGTTCCCGAGCCAAAGCTCATAAGCGCCAACGTGTTTGGTAATGACGGCACCCGCACCGATAAAGGCAAATCGCCCAATGTTATGCCCGCAGACGATGGTGGCATTGGCGCCGATCGTAGCCCCTTGGCCGACATTAGTATGAAGGTACTGATCCCGACGCGGAACGGCAGAGCGTGGATTGAGCACATTGGTGAAAACCATGCTGGGGCCAAGGAATACATCATCGTCGCAGGTGACACCGCTGTAGATCGAGACATTATTCTGGACCTTGACGTTGTTGCCCAAAACGACGCCGGGGCTTACGACGACATTCTGGCCAAGGTTGCAACGCTCGCCCAAGACGGCACCCGGCATAATGTGGCTGAAGTGCCAGATCTTGCTACCATCACCGATGGTACAGCCTGGGTCAATAACGGCGGTTTCGTGTGAGAAGTAGGACATGGGGCTCCTGCAGTTTTGGTTAGATTGATCTGAAAACACCCCAATGTACATCGGTCAAAGGGCCAAAAGCAAGTCCCTGCCAGTGTCAGGGCCGCAAAAGCCATCCGCGATTGGTTCAGCCCGCTATGAGGTTATATATTTCTTCAAGCAAGAGGCGATCATTGCTGAGGCGTGGCACCTTGTGCTGGCCACCCAATTTGCCCTTGTATTTGAGCCAGTGGTAGAAAGTACCTTGTGGAGCGATATGCAACTTGAGCCTTGTGAGGGCCATATCCCGATACCGTTTGGCATCATAGTCGCTATTGACTTGCCGTAGGGCATCGTCTAGTATCTGGGCAAAGGCTTCAGCATCATGCGGAGGCCGCTCGAACTCGATGATCCACTCGTGCCCCCCTTTTTGTTGGGCATCGCTGGCTTGCATAAAGACGGGCGCTGCTGTGAAGTTGCTCGCCACGGCGCCAGTCTGCTGGCAGGCCTTGGTGAGGGCGGCTTCGGCATTTTCGACCATCAGCTCCTCGCCAAAGACGTTGATGAAGCTGCGGGTCCGGCCTGTGATCTTGAACCGATACGGGGCTTTACTGGTGAACCTGATCGTATCACCAATCAGATAGCGCCAGAGGCCACCATTTGTGCTGATGACTAGGGCATAATTGCGCCCAAGCTCCACATCCTCAAGGCCAACGGTGATCGGCTGTTGGCTGTCCAGCTCGTCGATCGGCATAAACTCGTAGTAGATGCCGTGGTCTAGCATCAGCAGCATCTCGTCATTGAGGGACATATCGTCCTGTGCCCCAAAAAAGCCCTCACTAGCGTTATAGAGCTCAAAGTAGTGCATACCTGGCCCCTGGATCAGCTCATCAAAAATACGGCGATAAGGCCCGAAGGATACTGCGCCGTGGAAAAACAACTCTAGGTTAGGCCAGACTTCGCGCAGGTGGGATTTGCCCGTGAGCTCCAACACACGCCGTAGTAAGACGACGTTCCAGGTCGGCACCCCACTGATGGCTGCAAGATCCAGCTTGATGGCGGCCTTTGCAATGAGCTCCAGCTTCTGTTCGAACTCGGACATTAGAGCCACATCTAGCTTAGGGCGTCGCAGATACTGGGCCCACCAAGGCAGGTTGTGCATCATGACAGCAGATATGTCGCCACACTTGGCGGGTCCGCCTTCTGGGTTGGGTTGAAGGCTACCACCTAATGCTATGTTGGGCCTAAGCAACAACTTGCTTTCGGGCACTTGGTGCTGATAGAGTGCCAAAACGTCGCGCCCAGCCTTAAAATGGCATCCTTGTAGGCTTTCGGTCGTGATCGGGATGTATTTACTGCGGGCATTGGTAGTACCGCTGCTTTTGCTGTACCAATGGGTGAAGCCAGGCCAAAGCACATTGGCCTCGCCACGCAGGCCCCGCTGAATGTAGGGGAACAGCTCTTCGTAACTGACGATGGGGACTTGGCGTTTGAAATCGGCCAAGGAGGTATCCGCCTTTAGGCCATGGTCGTGCCCATAGATCGATTTATGACCACGCACCAGCAACTGCCGATAGACGGCTTGCTGGGTTGCCAGTGGCACTTGGTAGTGCGATTGGGCAAACTTGTTGTAGCGCGAAGCTAATATGCGCTTGATGACTGCGTGTAACATGGCCTATCAGGCAAATATAATGCTTTACTGCCTTGTTGTGCTGCTTAATCCGCTAAGGTGATGGACCAACTGGGCGCGGGTGTGCTGGCAACAGATGGAACTGGGGAGGATACAAGCAGAAAACAGGCACTAGACAAGGGCAGTATAAGCCAATAGCGTGCGCAAAGTGAACTAACAATACCCAAATAGAAAGCAAAAGGCCCCAGCATCCTGCCTTATGGTTGGATTACTAGGGCCTTTGATATGATTACAGCCTAAAGCCCTATGGCATCGCCAAAACAAACTTGACCATGGCAGCCACTTTTGCTTTGCCAACGTGATGGTGGGTGGGCATGGCTTGCTCGCCCCAGACACCACTGCCACCGTTCAGGACCTTTTCGGTCAGGACATCCTGAGCTTTCTTTTCGCCCTTGTACTTGGCAGAAATGGCCCTTAGAGCAGGTCCTAGGCCGTTTTTGTCGTTGGCATGGCAGCCGCGGCAACCTGAGGACTCGATCAGGGCACCACCGTCTAGCACGGCAGCATTTGGTGACTTAGCGGTCTTGGTGCTAGCAAGAGCCAGAAGCGATTCGGCCTTGACTTTTTGGGCTTTGGCTGCGAGGCTAGCCTTTGACACCGGGCCAGGCAAATCCTTCGGGATGGCATTTAGGGTGTACCACGACTCGGTGGTCCAGAGCTCGGTACCAGATTCGCTCAGGACGCGGGCTGGTAGGGCACGAAAATAGACCACATGGCCTTCTTTCAGCCCGTCTATGGCAAGGAAAACTTTACGCCTGTCTGCAGATACTACCACCGCTGTAGGTGTTAAGGTAACCTGATCGACTTTAGGCCCTCCATATTGTGGAGTAGGTACGTAGCGCCATTGCTCGACCTGATAGTCGGCGACTTTGTTGCCAAAACCTGCCTTGAGCGGCTCGGTAAAGGTGATCTCGAAGCCATCAGTTCGGGCACTGATGGTCAGCATCTCGAACGTTGAGGCCTTGTTATAGACCATCCGCTGGAGCCCGAACCACTTTTTGCCATACTGGCCCCAGTTGCCCGTGCTGCCAACCATACCGATGTATAGACCACCATCTGGCCCATAAGCTAGGCGATTGGTACCACCCATCAGCCCTTGAGAAAACCTAAAGGCTGCCCCCTGATACTCACCATTGACTTTTTCGACTGCAATGCGTTGTAGCCCACCATAGTGCACGTCGCCGACGAGCATTTGGTTTTGGTAGGGGCCCCAGTTCAGCACGGCTGGTTGGGAGGTCGAGTTGCCGATCTCACCTTGTGGCAGCCAGGCTAGCGGTTGGGTGACCTCAGCTCTGCCCCAACGGGTTATATCGACCGAATAGTTGCCATAAAAGGCATTTTGCTTAACATGGACCACCTTACAGGCTGGCAGCCAATCTCCTTGGTTGTCCGCTACAAATAGCTCACGGTCAGGACCTACGCCAATGCTATTGGGTGTCCGGAGGCCACTAGCGACAGTCTCATAACTACCATCTAGGCCAATTTTGACCACCTTGCCACGGTCCTTGTTTTGCGGGTTGGCACTTTTGCCACCGGGCATGATGCCAATTGCGAGGGTGGCATAGAAAAATCCATCCTGATAAACTAAGCCAAACGCAAACTCGTGGAAGTTGCCTGTTACGCCCCAGGCGTTGCAGATGGTTTTGTACTCGTCAATCACTTCGTCACCATCACGGTCAACCAGCTCAGTGAGCTCTTGTTTCTGCAAGACGAAGATGCGATCGGCCACGACTTTGAGGCCTAATGGCTCGGCAAGGCCCATGGCGATGCGTTTGACCACAATCTTGTTGGTGTCGCCACTGGCCACATTCTTGAACCGATAGATCTGCCCCAACGAGTCCCAGGTGGAGACAATCATATCCCCATTGGTCATGAAGTCAAGTCCGCCAACGGCAGGCTCAAGGTTCTGTTTGTGCAGGATCTGCGCATCAACTGATGGGTGAAGGGCTTCTAGCGGTGCTGCATCCCCAGGCCGAAGGGTAATCGTCCCGAGTTTGATTTTGGGTTTTGTTTTGCTGGTGGCTGCCTCTGTCGCTGGGACATGATAGAAGTAGTTGGCCGGAATGTACTCCTTGGTTTTGGTGTCGTTGTTGAACCACCAGAGTGTTACCTCCCGATAGCTGGCAACCTTGGAGGCATGCTGCACCTCGACCTTATGATAACCGACTTCCAGATAAACTTCGGCATCCTTTTCGGCAACATTATCCATGGCCTTGAGGGTCAACATATCCTTGCCATCCAGCTTGAGCGACATATAGCCCGAACCACGAACAGTTAGGTTATAGGATCGGGCCTCGGTGATTTTGAGGTATCC
>CANHWS010000279.1 GCA_947464365.1 Cytophagaceae bacterium
GAGGATGGCACTGGTATCGTCCACATTGCCCCTACATTTGGTTCGGATGACTTTAGGGTTGCCAACCAGAATGGCATCCCAGCTATCATGGTGCCAGACGAGTATGGCAAACCTAGCCCCATCGTTGACAAAACTGGCAAGTTCGTGGCCCAGATCACGGACTATGCTGGCATGTACGTCAAGAACTATAACAATGCCGACGAGTCAGCCCCAGACTACAAACCAACTGACGTACTGATCGCTATCAGGCTCAAGGAAGAAGGTAAGGCGTTTAGGGTCGAAAAGTACGAACATACCTACCCCCACTGCTGGCGGACGGATAAGCCAATCTTGTATTACCCACTCCAGAGTTGGTTTATCAAGACAACTGCCAAAAAGGACCGTTTGGTGGAGCTTAACAAGACCATCAATTGGAAACCAGCTAGCACAGGCACGGGACGGTTCGGCAATTGGCTTGAAAATATGGTAGACTGGAATCTTTCCCGGTCACGCTATTGGGGAACCCCACTACCCATCTGGCGTACTGAGGATGGCAGTGTCGAACTCTGTATCGGCTCAGTGGCAGAGCTACAAGCCCATATTGAGGCCGCAATTGCTTCTGGTTTGCTAACCTCAGACCAATCAGCCCACAACCAACGCCACCTTGACACCCTCAAGACCACCAATACTATCGACCTACATAGGCCTGTGGTGGATGAAATCTGGTTGGTGAAGGATGGACAAGTCTTGACCCGTGAGGCAGACCTTGTTGATGTTTGGTTTGACTCAGGTGCCATGCCGTATGCCCAATGGCACTATCCATTCGAAAATCAAGCAAAGTTTGAAGCCAATTACCCAGCTGACTTTATTGCAGAGGGGGTGGATCAGACACGTGGCTGGTTCTACACACTCCATGCCTTAGCAGGGTTGTTGTTTGACAGTGTAGCCTTCAAAAATGTCATTGCTAATGGACTTGTACTCGACAAGGATGGCAACAAGATGAGCAAACGCCTCGGCAATGCAGTCGATCCGTTTGCGGCTATGGATACTTACGGACCAGATGCTGTCCGCTGGTACATGATCGCGAATGCACCACCATGGGATAACCTCAAGTTCAACATCGAAGGTGTTGAAGAGGTTAAACGAAGGCTGTTTGGCACCCTCCAGAATACCTATAATTTCTTTGCGCTCTATGCCAACCTGGACGGCTTTACGTTCGCCGAGGCAGAGGTGCCAATAGGAAGCCGTACCGAAAGTGACCGATGGGTCCTGAGCAAACTCAATACCCTGATTCAGGTAGTGGATACGGCCTTTGCCGAATACGAACCAACCCGTGCCGCCCGCTCCATTCAAGACTTCGTCAATGACGATATGAGCAATTGGTACGTTCGGCTCAACCGCAAACGGTTTTGGAAAGGGGAGTACTCAGAGGACAAAATCGCGGCCTACCAGACGCTATATACCTGTCTTGACACCGTGCTGAAGCTGATGGCACCAATCTCGCCTTTCTACACTGACTATTTGTGGCAACAGCTCAATAATGTCAGTGGCCAAGATAAGGTTAGCTCCATCCACTTGACGGACTTTCCAAACCAACGGGCAGATCAACAGGACGCGGTGCTAGAGCAGCAAATGGCTCTAATCCAGGCCATCACTAGTGTGGGGCATGCTATTCGTAAGGAAAACAACCTGAAGGTGCGCCAGCCCTTGTCAACCATTGCCATTGGCTTTGCACCCCAGTCTGCCGAAGCTGACTTACTTTTTGGTGAGCACGCCAAAGGCCTCACACCAACTCAGACCGAGATCCTGAAGCAGGAGCTTAACGTCAAGGAGGTACATGCCACAGTTGGTACTCCTGAAGGTGTTACCTACAAAATCTTGCCTAAACTGCCCGAATTGGGTAAAAAACTGGGCAAGGCATTGCCTCTGGCCAAACAAGCACTTAGCAACCTCGATGAGGGAGCTATCACAACGTTTGTGGCAGGCAACCCGATAACGTTCGACCTAGCTGATGGCGGTACCGCTGCCCTGACCCTAGAGGACGTATTGCTCAATGTCGTCATGAAGGATGGCTATGTTGGGAAAGCACAGGATAGCCTTGCCATTTCGCTTGACATCCACCTGACAGATGATCTTAGGATCGAAGGCATCGCCCGTGAGGTGGTCAACCGGATCCAGAACGCCCGTAAGGATGGTGGTTTTGACGTACAGGACAAGATCAGAATAACAGCTAATACTGGTGGACATAGCCATTTAACAGAGGCCTTGCTCCATGCTGATCATAAGCCTTACATCATGTCCGAAACGCAGGCTTTGGAGCTTCACTTGGTTGATCTGCCGCATGCTGATGGTCAGGCGATTGAGTTGGATGACAACATGGTCTTGCATTTGCATCTCACCAAGGTCTAGCCTAGCAACTGGTATTTTTATCTGGTCAAGCGGGGTAGTTTTGGTTCAGTTTTGCCCTTGTCTGATAACTATAATGCTATACCAAGCGTTCTAACCAACGGAAGCGATTGCAAGTCTCATTCATGTTGCCCTAGTCCAGAACCATGTGTTTGACAATTTAGGGCATACCTTTCGGCCTTTACCACTATGATCATGACAAATAACCCCATCACCAACGCTGCTGACAAAGTTCTGCCCTATAAGGATCAGTCAGATAGCAAAAAGGAGCAAGTCAGGCAGATGTTTAACAACATATCTCCAAAGTATGACTTGCTCAACAGGGTTTTGTCATTCGGGATTGACATCGTCTGGCGTAAAATGGCTGTCAACCTTTTGCGTGCAGACAAGCCTAAACTAATGCTAGACATTGCAACTGGCACTGGTGATTTTGCCGTTGAGGCGCTCAGCCTGAAACCTGACCTCATTATTGGTGTGGACATTAGCGAGGGAATGTTGGTATATGGCCAGGAAAAGCTTAAGGCCAAAGGTTTAGAGGATAAAATCAAACTCCAAGTTGCCGATAGTGAAAATCTGCCTTTCGAAACAGGCAAGTTTGATGCTGTAACCGTATCATTCGGTGTTCGGAACTTCGAGAACCTAGAAAAAGGATTGGGCGAAATGCTACGAGTCCTTCGCCCAGGTGGTAGTGTTGTAGTGCTAGAGTTTTCCCAGCCGACCGTTTTCCCTGTGAAGCAGGTATATGGCTGGTACAGCAAAACCCTGCTACCATTTGTTGGAAAACGCATTAGTAAGGATGCCGGGGCCTATACCTACCTTCCTGAGTCGGCTGCTGTTTTCCCATCTGGTGATCGCTTTCTGGAAATTATGGCCAAGACTGGTTATAACGAGCTTAAGGCCAAACCGCTACTTTTTGGGATCACTAGTTTGTATTATGGCAAGAAGCCAGCGCTTTAACCTGAGCCCATTAAGGTTAAAAAGCAATAAATTTGGCACGATTTAGGCTTAGTTTATCATAATTGGCCCATATTAGCGTTAAGATTGGACAACGCAGACAGCGCAAAACAGAGATTGACCCCAACTTTCGTTACCCCAACATTGCAGCCCCAAACACATCTTATGTCTATTGCTACACTCCGCATAGGGCGCAGTGTACCTTTCTGTCTATGGGCATTGTTGGCCATGTTGGCTTTTTCGGACCTAGCAATGGCCCAGTCTGTGGACTTCAGGGCCGAAAAAACTAGGGTAGGCGAAAGCGATAACAACACGGTATATAAGACGTTCTACCGAAGAGGAAAAAACCTCCCCGCCTACGACGAACGCCGCATTCATTATGGGTTTTATGTTGGCACCAATGTCAGCACATTTGCCATTGAGCCTTCCCAGAACTTTGTAAACCAGCTTAAAGACTCGCTATTTGCTGGTGACTCTTCGGTATTTACCTCCATCAACCATGTCCCAAACATTGGGTTCACGACGGGATTTATCTTTAATGTGCGCTTAAGCGATAATCTGGATTTTAGGATCCTGCCTAGTGTCTCGTTCTTCAGCCGATTTGTAGAATTCAAACGTCGGGACGGTCGGGAGTTTAATATGCTCAACAAGTTCACGTTCAGTTTTATCGAGCTGCCAATGTTGTTCAAGTTCAAGAGCCAACGTCGTCACAATACGCGGGCTTACCTACTTGCAGGAATCAAGCCAAGTTGGGAGGTAGGTAGCCGGAGAGACGAACAAGGTATTGATGAACTTAGGGCAAATAGCTCGGACTTTAGTGTGGATCTGGGTGGTGGATTTGATTTCTACTATCCATACTTCAAATTTTCGCCAGAGGTGCGGTTTTCGTTTGGGCTCTCAGACCTAAAGTACCCCGACAATAACAAGTATGCACGAGCAGTTGGCCGGATGAATACCTACACGGTTTCCTTTATCCTCAACTTTGAGTAAGACTTAGTGGGTTGCCATTAAGGTGGGTATCGCACCGTAAGAGATCAGTTAATTTTTTGGTTATTTTTTTTGGTATTTGCAGCATTGTGCCCTGTTAGTTGAAAAAATGCCAAATATTTTGGTCTAACCTTGACAATCGACGGTTGCTGTTTTTAATTTGGTTTACTTGCATTACCGTTACAGCCATCCTAGCGGTAAGTGTCCTTCA
>CANHWS010000280.1 GCA_947464365.1 Cytophagaceae bacterium
CCCTGCCCGCTGTGCAATCGGGTTGTCAAGTTTTTGCTTTGGGCAGACACCAAACAGCGGTTGCTATATACCACCCAGCAAATGGAGGCTGGTCAGGCCCTTTTGCGGTATTATGACCTCGGGCCGGCCAAAGTTGATGACCTACAAGACCCTGCAATCCTGCCCACCCTAACTGACGAAGTCTGGCTTGCCACCGATGACAAGCTCTACACTGGGGCCGATGCAGCACTCCAGACGCTAAAACGTATCGGTGGGATTTGGGCATTGTTGGGGCGTGTTGGCAAGTGGTTCCCCACCCGATTTCGGGATTGGGTATATGCCTGGATCAGTCGGAATCGGTATGATCTACTAAGCCCCTTTGCGTGTGGACTGCCTAACCATAAACAGCTGCTTCCACCTGCAGCCATATAAGGTTTGGCCACAAGGTTGATGGATTAAAACTGGTAGTGAGCGTAAAACATCGGCAATTTTGGCCCCTAGATTTGCGTTTGGGCCATAGTGCTTGTATTTTGGTGCAATAGACTCCGCAATCCTAGCGGTACTGAATTGTTTGATCTGATCAAGATTCGTTAACTACACATATCTCCAGCCAGTTCCTGTCCTTAAGGATAGCTGACGACTGCACCTAGTATGGTGTCGAAATCAGAACCAAGGTTTAGACTGGCTTGCCTCTATGGCTACACAGGACAAAAAATATTGGCATCTGCACAACCATCGGCTGTTTAACCAGCTCAACGATGAGGAGATCAATGGCCTCTGCATCATCTCCCGATACCGCGAAGCAAACAAGGGTGAGATGATCTTTTTCACGGGCGAGTCCAGCAACAGGATCTTTATCCTGAAACGTGGCGTCGTCAAGATCATGCAGACCGACGCAAATGGCAACGAAGTGGTTAAGGATGTCTTGCACGAACATGATCTGTTTGGCCATATCCCCGGCACCGGGTCTGGCTCCAGCTATCAGGACGAATATGCCTTGGCTGCAAGCGAGACGGTCTCGATCTGCACCTTTCTCAAAGACGACTTTGAAAAGGTCCTGAGCCAAAATCCGCAGGTGTCCTTGCGGTTTGCTACCCACATCGGCGACAAAATGCGGACCCTAGAGCAGAAGTATAATAGTTTGATCTTTAAGGACGTCCGGACCCGCTTGCTAGAGTTTCTGGTGCGGTATGTCCGTGAGTTTAACGAGCCTGGCCGTGAGCCCCATAAGGCCCCCAACCACCTAACTCAAGAGGATATCTCTCAGCTGATCGGTAGTAGTCGCCAGTCCGTCGCCACCCTGCTGAACGAGCTGCAAAAAGAGGGTACTCTTGACTACTCGCGCAAGCTGATCAGCCTCAAACCAGAAATTTTTCAGCAAATGTTGAAGACTGTCGGCTAGCTGACAAACGACCGCTAGGCATTAGGTCACCTTTGTGATGTAGAAGGCGCAACACACACACCGCCCCTACCATCTATCCATCATGAAGACCCGCCTAACCACGCTGATCCTGACCTTCACATTAGGTCTAGTTTGTTCTTTTTTTGCCCCATCGGCCTCTGCCCAAGACCTCAAGCCCTACTACAACGTAGATGATAAAGGCGTGTGGGTTGATGGTTATGACCCTGTGGCTTACCTGCAAGATGGCAAAGCCGTCAAGGGAAGCCCTGCCTTCACGGTCCTGTACAAAGGAGCCAAGTTCCAGCTATCATCAAAGGCACACCAAGAGGCCTTCAAGAAAGACCCAGAAAAGTACCTGCCCGAGTACGGTGGCTATTGCGCCTACGCTGTTGGGTCGTATGGCGAAAAAGTCGAAGTAGATCCTGAGACCTTTAGCGTCAAGGATGGCAAAGTGTTCTTGTTCTACAACAAGTACTTCAACAACACCCTCAAGGACTGGAACAAGGACGAGGCCAAGCTCCACGCCAATGCCGAGAAAAACTGGGCCAAGTTCAAACATGCCAAATAACTGGCCGATCGGCGCCCAAACCAGTTCCCACACACACATCATTCCTTAGGCCAGATCCGTATTTAGGTATCTGGGCCACAGTTCCATCATCACACCCATCCTTCCCAGACCATGACAACGACACAAGCCCAGCCGACAACCGCCATGATGCCTATCAAACTTGCTTGGTGGCAATACATACCCAACTTTTTGGCAGCCATCATCTTGGCCCAGACCTTGTTTTTCAAGTTCACAGGGGCTGAAGAGTCCGTCTGGATATTCACCCAGGTAGGTGCTGAGCCTGTAGGCCGCATTGGCTCTGGCATTCTGGAGCTCATTGCAGCCATCCTATTGCTATGGCCAGCTCGTGCATGGATAGGTGCTGTCTTGGCAGCAGGCACCATGTCTGGCGCCATCTTGAGCCATCTACTGATCCTAGGCATCGAGGTCAAAGGAGACGGTGGAGAGCTATTCGCCCTAGCCGTTGTGGTCTTGGTATCATGCCTCTATATCCTCTGGCGTGACCGTGCCAAACTGTTAGCCTTCATCGGTCGATAAGCCACCGAAACAAACACACACGAACCATCAATCTCCACTTTTCTATCCTCAACCACCCCTTGCTATGAAAATCCTCCTTCTGATCCCGATCCTTGGCCTGCTAGCTTTCAGCCAATGCACCCCCAAAAAGGACCCAGCCCCAGACGCCGTCCCTACTGCGGCCTCCTATCGCCTAAGCCCGCGGACCCAGTCTGTTGGTGTTAATGGCGTCGTGACTTACAGCGCTAGCTATACCAACACCATGGGTGAGGTTAGCAACTTGGTGCCAGATTTGGTTGTGGTCAATAGCAACATCGCAACCGTTACAGAGGCCGGCAAAGTCAAAGGCATAGCCGCAGGTAGCACTTTGCTCATTAGCAGCTATCGTGGCTTGAGCGATACCGTCAACCTCAACGTCGTTGCCGACAGCAATGCCCTTGCAAGCCTATACCTCAGCCCAGACACCGCAGAGGTCCAGATCAATACGCCCTTCAGCTTCAACATCCAGGGGCGTGACCTGCTTGGCCGTACCGTCACACTGCCACCCTATAACCTCAATGCGGCGGACCCAGCCCTCGGGACCTTTAACACCGCAGGTGGACTGACCTATACAGGCACTGCCTACGGCACCACTCGCCTGACAGCTACTGCTGCTGGAGTAGTTTCTAATCCACTAGAAGTTGCCGTCATCCGCAAAGGCTCATTCCGCGGGGCCGAAGGTCACTATGGAAACGGCACGATCGTCGCCAAGGTCCGGAACGGTCAAGTCGTCATCCGTTTCGAGTCCGACTTCTTGTGCCAATCTGCCCCTGACCTAAGGGTCTATCTATCCAACTCAGCCGAAACAGGCGCCGTCTTCACTAATGGCATCGAGATCGCCCTGTTGCGCAGCCTCCAAGGTCGCCAATCTTATGTGGTGCCTGCCTCCGTCAACATCAATACCTACCGCCATTGTGTGGTCTATTGTCGTCAGTTCAGCCAGGCTGTCCTCACCACTCCAATCAACTAGGCCCTGCCCGTCGACGGATCACCACCACCACAGATGAACACTCCAGAACAGATTGGCTTCGGACTGATAGGCAAGGCCCAACGCCTGCAGTATTGCCTTACGCCCCGCATGATGGGCCTATTGGTTGGCCTGACGATGTCCTTGTTGTTAGCCATAGTTGCCTCAGCACAAACCAGCACAGCACCAGTAGCCGCCCCTAAACCACCTGCCCAATGGCCTAAGGGCATCTCTTTTACTGCCACTGGATCGATTGGTGGGTCAGAGCAGGCCTTAGCACTTAGTGGTCTCTACAACTTCAATATCGCCTTTCGTAAGCGGTTCAAGATTGGCCTAGGCCTGCGCTCTAGCAGCTATTGGGGCCAAGGCAAATATTTTGAGACAGCACCAGCCTCGCTGACCACCAATCAAGAAGGCCCACAAGTCATTTTCGTCCCGAGCATCCCCCAAAACATCGACTCCATCAAGGTGGGGCAGTCCTATACCCAATCCATCAATGCCTACCTGAATCTGGAGTATGCCATCAGCTCCAAGTTTGACATTGGCTTCAACATCGACCTTGCTGGTATCACCATCGGTTCGGCATCGGATATCTCCTTGGTCTCGAGCTATGTGACGAATGCCTCTTCGGTTAGACTATCGGCCAAACCAACTTTTGACAACCTGCTCCTGACCTCTGACAATGACAAAGGCTCGTTGAACTCCGAAATCTATGCCCGCTATCATGTCAACGACCGTTGGGCCATTGTGGGCGGTGCTTCGTTCTTGTTCTCTGAACTCAAGACCGACCAGAAGAACTACAACTTCGGCAATGATCGGTTCCGCCGGAAGGCCTTGCTCGGCACCATAGGTGTGACTTGGTACCCGTTTCGGTAGCAGCAAAAGTGACCCCCTAACCTTTCTAACAAATGCCAATCTCCGCACCGCATGTTATCCTTCATCCAGCTACTGACAAGTACCTTGATCCCCTTGCTAACGGCATGGCAGGTCCAGACTTATGGGGTTGACTTCAGCATCAAACA
>CANHWS010000281.1 GCA_947464365.1 Cytophagaceae bacterium
ACCTTCAGCTGGGACAATTATGCCAAAGCCATCATGAATCGGTAACTTAGGCTTCATCGTAGCTGGCTAAGTTGGCCGTATTTTTCGGTCAGAATCAGATCTTGGCCCTTGCCACATCAATAATTTGCTACCCAATTAAAGACAGTAACAATTAGTACCAACCTAAGTATCATGAACGAGAACAAAGGCTTCCAAGCCGAAGAAATAGCCGAAGTGCGCCAACAATGTTTGGCCAACGGTGCCAACTTTGTCGAGAACGACGAAGAACCCCAGAGTCCACAGTTTAGGCACTTCCTGTTCGTGGGTCAGCACGAGGGTCAAGAGGTCATCTTTGATGCCGTCATTTACACCCTCGAGATGCTTTATATCAGCAACCTGTATGAGATCGCTGAGGAGCGTGCCCTCGAAGAATTCCCCGATCATAAACCATGGGAGCTGGTCAAGAACGAGGACGGTGAGCTAGTACCAGATGGCGAGGTAGACGAAGAAGTAGAGGAGTTCAAGGCCAGCATCATCCTTGAGCTGGAAGAGGACGACGAATACAAAGTCGAGGAGCTGGTCAATATCGATACCAACTTTGAGTATGGTGTAGGTCTTGAGATTGCGCTCAACGTCCCAGAAATCACTGATGAGGTGATCACCAAGTTCGTAACCGAGTTCAACGATGGCACCCTGCGTCTGGACGAAACCCGTTACAGCTTCGAAATACCAGACGAGGAAGACGAAGACTAATCTTGACAAGCTGAGGCTTGTTTATCTTTCCTGTCGTCAGACATAATCCATAATACTACTAGGCAGGCAATCGCATCAGAAATGGTGTTATAGCCTGCTTTGTGTTTTTGGGCTCTTATCAGGACCTTTGCGACTTCTTAAATTCTAATCTGTTGGATAACCACACACCAACAAAACCGCAGACCATGAGCAAATTCAGACCAGAAATCACCCTAGAGGACCTCAATAAACTATGTGAGGGGAACATGGGCGACCATTTGGGCATCGAGTTCACCGAGATCGGACCAGATTTTCTGAAGGCCAGAATGCCAGTTGACCGCCGGACAAAACAAACAATGGGTTTGCTACATGGTGGTGCCTCGGTCGTCTTGGCCGAGACTTTGGGTTCAGTGGCCGCCAACTGCGTACTTGATAACAACACCCACCATGCTGTCGGGCTGGATATCAATGCTAACCATATCCGGAGTGCCACCGAAGGATTTGTGGTCGGTATCACACGCCCTATCCATATCGGCAGGGCCACCCAAGTTTGGGAAATCAGGATTGAAACGGAGGTTGGTGATCATTTGGTCTGTGTTAGCCGAATCACGATGGCTGTCTTGGAAAAGAAAAATTCCTTCACAGCTGGAATGCGAAAGTTTAATATTGGTGGTGAGGCCAATACCGAATCAAACTCCTAGGGACTTTGGTTTCTTTCAGTAGCCAAATATCAATGCTTCAGGAGCAGGTTTTGGGCCTGTTTGGTCAACCAGACAGATTTGAAGAGGTTGCACTTGCTGTTTTTCGGTTCCAAGTACAGCACTGCCTGCCCTATAAGTTGTTTGTCGAGGCCTTAAGGATAAATCCAGATGATGTTCGGCGGTTTGATCAAATCCCGTACATCCCGATTGAGCTATTCAAGACCCAAGTTGTATCCGTTTTTGCTGACCCTAAAGCAATGCCCAACATGTTGGCATTCAGTAGTAGCGGGACAACGGGCCAGACGACCAGTACCCATTGGGTCTCAGGTCTGGACTGGTACCGAACTGTTGCGGTCAAGATATGGGAACGACAACATGGACCATTATCTGATTGGACGATACTAGCATTATTGCCTGGTTATCTGGAGCGCTCAGGATCGTCCTTGGTCACGATGTTGGAACTCTTTATGCAATCAGGGCTAGGCCCAGAGAGCGGATTCTATCTTCGGCGAGATCATGAGCTAAAAGCAGCAATGGAACGCGCAGAGTTGGCAGCAGCAAAAAATGGCACCAAGATTTTGCTTTGGGGTGTCACACATGCCTTAGTTAGCTGGGCACAACAGTCAGTGGGGCAGCATTTATCCAGTCTCTATCATGTACTTGAGACAGGCGGGATGAAAGGCCACGGTCGTGAGATGATTAGGGAGGAGCTGCATAACCTACTTGTTAGCCAACTTGGTACCCCTAATATAATGGGCGAATATGGCATGACGGAACTGCTAAGCCAAGCCTATTCGGACCAAGATGGGATTTATCGCCCTGGTGCTACCATGCGGGTTAGCATTCGGGACGACCGAGACCCACTTACTTGGTTGTCCTTTGGTCAACGCGGACTAATTTCTGTGGCAGACCTAGCCAATATCGAATCTTGTGCCTTTGTTGCTACCCAGGATGTGGGCGTTCTTTCGGCCAATGGTGCTACCTTTGAAGTCCTTGGTCGTTCTGATCATTCGGATGTCAGAGGGTGTAATCTATTGGTCTGATCCTTAAGAGGTTACATGTATCAGTTTCGAGTTATTTAGTCGATTAGTTTTTTAATCAACAAGCGGTCCCATCCAACGTAAATCAGCCTTGAACCAATCATCAACCTCAGCAGCATCTAGTTCCAACAATGAAAACCCATCGATTTGGTCCCAAATCCTGATAGGCTTGTTGGTCCTTCCTGCCCTCTGCTTTTTTGTTTATAGCTGGTACCTAGGGTCCGAGGGGGCGATGCCGATATATGCGGAGTATTATTTGGACGCCATTGCAGTGCAGGCGGATCAGTTTCGGTTGGCCTTGTTTGACTATCCTGTTATGGCCAAAAGCTATCTCATCACCCAGACCATGTCTGCGGGTGTGGTGCGGCTACCCATCTGGGCATCTTGGTTTTCGCTGGGTTTTATTGTTTTGGGCTTCAGCTTAGTCAATGCGGCCTTGGCCTACACAAAAGGGGTCGGACAATATGTTATGCTCGGGGTATTGGCATTAGCCATATTTGGCCTCAAGCTGCCGTTTTTGTTTGGTGCCAGTACTCTGGGTCAATATACCTTCATGATCGCATTGGTGGTTTGCACCCTTGCGGTTTATGTCGTACATAATTGGCTAGAAGAGGCAAGTTTTATTCGTCGATGGATACTGCTTGGATTGCCAATGATCTTGGCGGCTGTTTGGTATGTCATTAAATTCGACGGGACGGAGGTAGCTGCCGCTAAAGTTCTGGCAACAGGGGGGACAACCTTCTTCTTCACCACTGTTGGGTTCCTGTTGATAAGCGCACCAGGTCTTGTAGTTTGGGTATACAAACTCCTGACAAAAAGCCCTGTCAATAGCCCAACTAAAAACGTAAGCCTTAACCTCACAGTTTTTGTCCTAATCTACTGCGTCAATCTGCTGTTGTCCTTGGCCTCAAATCGGTGGGGATTTCATATAGGGATAACGGTATTTGGCCCTACATTTTTGTTTCCGGTTACAGTGGTCGCCGGATGGTTCGGGATGCAAATAGGAGAGCGCCTATACATGGATAGTTCAGATAGTTTCCTGGTGATGGGGCGTTGGCTGTATACTGGACTAGCGATGGTAAGCATTGCCTTTTGGGGGTGGGCCTTCGCAACCAACAACGACAGCCTCATCCGGTTGCTCAATGATGTCCTGTTGGTGTCTCAGTTGGCATTTTGCTTGATGTACCTGGCTTATATCTACATCAATTTTGGTGGCCTTTTTGGTCAAATGTCCAACCTGTACAAAGTCCTATACAAGCCCGTTAGGATGCCTTATTGGGTCATTTGGCTTGGGGTGATTTTCGGGATGTTTGCTTATGTGAAGGCGACGTTCAATGTGCCAGTCCTGCAATACTACTCTGCATTGCTGAACGCTCAGGCAATGGTGGCTTATCACCAGAACGATTTGGGTACAGCCTCTGATCTCTTCCAACTAGCTGCGCAAGAAGATGTGGAAGCCCAGCTTTCGATGTTTGGTAAGGCGGCGGTTGCGGCTAGCAAATACGACCACATCAGGGCAACCGAGATCCTGATTGATGGGTTAGAATACAAAGGTAGCCCGCAGGCTTATTTGATGTTGGCACAGCAGTATCAAGATGCCAATAGGCCAAAGGACCAAGTAGCAACCCTTTATGTCGCAAGGGAGTTTTTTCCTGATCATTGGTCTTTTTGCAACAATTTAGCGCTGTTCTATCATCAGCATCAAGGTACCGTTGCTAGCAGCGACTCAGTCAAGAAATATCTGCTGCTGGCAAAAAAAATGGCACCATCAAATCCGGTTCTGGTCGCCAACGAGCTTGCCCTAGAGGCACAAACTACCAAGGTCAACCTCCGGACTGCCACCGAAAATGGCCCAAGTCAGGATATGCCTTACCTGAACAATCTACTTGCAGTGGCCAACGCCCAAGGCACAGCACTCAGCCAAGATAATGTGCTGGACTATGCCGCGGATAGCACGCTACACCAGCTCAGTTTCAGCTACCTATACAACTATGGGATCAAT
>CANHWS010000282.1 GCA_947464365.1 Cytophagaceae bacterium
CATTGGTTGTACCTATTTGTGGTCAAACGGAACAACTGGCACTTCAATAATGGTTCTTGATGGTACTAATACTTATTCAGTAACTGCCACCACACCTGCTGGCTGTGTTCAGTCAAGTGCTAGTATTTCGGTTTCAAGTCTTGCCCCAGGAACCTGGCTCGGCAACTCCAATAACTGGATCGACCCTAGTAACTGGTGTGGTGGTATCCCTACCACAAGTAGCAACGTTACAATCAGGAGCAATGTGGCCATATTGCCTGTTGTAGGCGGCAATGCTGTTGTGAATAACATCACAATCCCGTCAGGATTGACGTTGCCGATCACAGGTACAAACAAGCTAACCCTTTACGGTAATCAATTGGGGGCAGGTACCATCAGTGGAGGCTGCGCTACCACCCTTGAGCTGGTTGGCAATGCGATGCAATCAATTGGCAAAATTGCAGTTGGCAATGTTGTCGTTAATAATGGCAACCATGTTGTCCTCAACGATCGAATGGATGTTTGTAATAGCCTGACGATGACCAATGGCAATATTGTTGCGGGCTCGCATTTGGTCAATCTGGCATCAACAGCTAGTAAACCAATCGAAAATGCAACGAGTCGTATAATTGGTCGGGTACGTGCAATGGGCCGTCAAGTAGGGCAAGGATCCCTTGATATTTTGGGCATCCAGATCGCGGCAGGTGCTGACAACCTCGATACAGTTTTTGTTGAGCGTCGAGAGTCAGCTGCTACATTTGGCACAGCCTCTGGCATAGGCTATACATGGTCAATTAGGGCACACCGCCAACCTACCTCTGGCCGAAGTATTAAGCTAAATTGGTTGCCAGCAGCACGCAACAACAACAATATGGCAAGTGTTCAGGTTTGGCGTCGCCCAGATAACGGAACTAGCTGGACAAAGGTCGGGCCGAAGCAAAACCTATCTGCCTCAGTGGGATCTTATGGTCTTTGGGTGAATACCAACAGCTTCAGCGACTGGACTGCTAGTGGGGATAACAACCCGCTGCCTGTTACATGGTTAAGCTTCGTTGGATCCCGAGTCGATGGATTTGTCAAACTGCAATGGATAACGGCACAGGAGCAGAACAACGCAGGTTTCATCATCGAGCGCAGCACCAACGGTCAGCAATTTGACTCTATTGGTTTTGTTGCTGGCAATGGAAACGCCTCTACCCTCAGCCAATACCAATTTGAGGATCGTCACCTACAGGCAGCCTATTATCGTCTCCGTCAAGTCGATCTGGATGGCAAGTCAACACTCAGTCAGGTAGTACATCTGCCAATTGCGAACAAGTTGCAGCTAACCTTGTTCCCGAATCCTGCCAAGGATCAAGTTATGATCATGGGAGCCGACGGGACCATTGAGTATGAGATTTTTGGTGCAGATGGAAAGCAAGTTCTGTCGGGCTCCACGCTCAATACCATAGACCTGCAACAACTTCCGGCAGGGTTATATCAGTATCGTCTTCGAACCGGAAGCGACCAAACAATCGGCAAGCTGGTCAAACAATAGATCTTCTAGTACCCAATCGAACGAAGGGAGCAGGCTACGGTCTGCTCTTTTTCTATGTATGCCATGGTTGTTGTTTGCGTAAAGGCGTAAATCCAGATCGGGCACAGTTGCAAACGAACCGCCTAGTAAGAAGTGCCCAAGCTCGGTAGTGTAAGAGGTGCCTAGGTAGTGATTCTCCTGGTATCTACTCGATTGAACATTGATATCTACGCACTTATGTTAAGCCTTCCACCAGGTTCGACAAGGTGAAGGTTTTTTCTACCAAAATCTATAATTCATTAACACCAACATTCAATATTTAAAAAATCCTAGCAAGCGAAAAACCGTCTAAAAATGAAATTTTAGATGGTTTGCAAAATACATTATACTCTAAAAACGATATCTAAAATCCTCGCTGGCATTACAGTGAATTCGGGTGTCCAAGATTGAGGCGCTATAAGAAACTACTCCCAAGGGATTCTGATTTATGCAGTGTGTCCACATCATGTCTGCAGTGAAATAGAATTCCACTAAAAAAAACAACCAATCACCAATTTAAATGATTGGTAATGCACTAGGCACTCAGACAAAGTAGTCCTAGATTTTTGTAATGTTAGCTATCCCCAAACAAAAAACCCCACTAGCATAACACTAGCGGGGCTTAGTGCGGACGAGAAGACTCGAACTTCCACACACATTACATGCTCTGGCTTCTGAGACCAGCGCGTCTACCAATTTCGCCACGTCCGCAGCAGGTAGCGCCAATTGTGGTAGGCGGGGTGCAAAAGTACAGCAGGTTTTGACATTGGCAACGCCAAGACGGTAGTTTTAGCAGAAAAAATTCGGGCAATCGGGTCCATTATCCCTATTGCAATTTTTATTTGCGCTGTGGCGGCCTATTTTTGCCCTGCTTTAGTAATCCCCCCTACAGCTACTACCCAACAGGTATGAGAGAAATACAGTTCAGAGAAGCCCTAAGAGAAGCCATGACCGAGGAAATGCGTCGCGATCAGCACGTTTTCCTGATGGGTGAAGAAGTAGCACAGTACAATGGCGCCTACAAAGTCAGCCAAGGCATGCTGGACGAGTTTGGCCCAGAACGCATCATAGACACCCCGATTGCTGAGCTTGGCTTTGCAGGTATCGGAGTTGGTGCAGCAGTCAATGGTCTGCGCCCGATCATCGAGTTTATGACCTTTAACTTTAGCCTAGTTGCTATCGATCAGGTTATCAATTCGGCTGCCAAATTTATGTCCATGTCTGGTGGCCAATATAGCTGCCCGATGGTCTTCCGTGGCCCGACAGGTAACGCAGGTATGCTCAGCAGTCAACATAGCCAAAACTTCGAGAACTGGTATGCCAACACCCCTGGCCTCAAGGTAGTGGTGCCAAGCAACCCTTACGACGCTAAAGGCCTGCTCAAAACTTCCATCCGTGACAATGACCCGGTCATCTTCATGGAAAGCGAACTCATGTATGGCGACAAAGGCGAGGTGCCTGAAGAGGAATACCTGCTGCCAATCGGAGTGGCTAACGTGGTTAAGGCTGGTCAAGACGTCACCCTTGTCAGCTTTGGCAAGATGATGAAAGTCGTACTGGCCGCTGCAGCGGAGCTAGCAAAAGACGGTATATCTGCCGAAGTGATTGACCTACGCTCAGTCCGTCCGATCGACTACAAAACCATTGTCGAGTCTGTCAAAAAAACTAACCGCCTTGTTGTGGTTGAAGAGGCTTGGCCACTCGCCAGCATTAGCAGCGAGATAGCATACCACATTCAGCGTTATGCCTTCGATTACCTCGATGCGCCAGTAAACCGTGTAACAAGCCGCGACGTACCATTGCCGTATGCCCCTACCCTGATTGACGCCATCCTACCTAATGTGGATCGGACGATCAAGGCTGTGAAAGCTGTTATGTACCGCTAGTTAACTAATCCTGATGGGTAATGTCTGCCCATACTGGTTGTCATTAGTTATGCAGAATCATCTGCCAATTGCCCAGTTGCTGCAAACCAGCCGCTGGGCTTTTGTTTTCTAACCCATTAGGCACTGCGCATCAAGACCTCTACCTTGCCTTCCCAACTCAACTAGCATTATGTCCATCATTCTGAGCATTGAAACAAGTGGAACAACTGGCTCTATTGCCCTCACTGTCGATGGACGTTGTGTCGGCACCACTGTAATCTATAAAGCCTTTTCGCATTCTGCCACCCTTGGGCGATCTGTGGAACAACTGCTTGAAAATTGCGGAATTGAGCTCAGAGATGTTACCCACGTCGCGCTAAGTGATGGTCCGGGCTCTTACACTGGCCTCCGGATAGGTGCCGCCTATGCGAAGGGGATTTGTTACGGCCTCGGACTACCCCTCTTGCCAATCCCGACACACCTAGCCATGGCCAGCCAAAACCTACCCTTGCTGCCCGATGGTGCCTTCGTTTTGGTGATGCAAGATGCACGCCGAATGGAAGTCTATCAGACTATCTACCAAACTGTGACTGGCATGCTGGTCGAAGTAAGCCCATGCACAAACCACATCCTAACTACGGATAGCTACGCTGAGATCATCAGCGAAGGAAAGACCAGTTGCTATTTCATCGGTGATGGGGCCCAGAAATGGCAGTTGATGCTCCAAAACAATCAGGCCATACAGGAACGTTTTATCTTTATGCCATCCGTGGTGCCCTTGGCCGAAACCATTGGTCAAATAGCTACATCTGTAGTAAAGCATGGTTCGGCTCATCTCACAAAGGATATCGTGAATTATATCCCAAACTACCTCAAGCCATGGATTGGCAACCAAACAACGCCAAAACCACCGGCTGTACCACAGTTTCGGGTCGGCAGTTCTAGCTGATTAACTCCGGCTTCTACCTATTCTGTTTTGCAAAATAGATCATGGGCCACCTATACCAAGCCAAATGAACAATAGCAATCTACCCCACCGCCTAAACGCCAAAA
>CANHWS010000283.1 GCA_947464365.1 Cytophagaceae bacterium
CAGGGTACAAAGTTATCGATCCTGCGGTTTGGCGTCCTGCATTTGTCAAAATACAAAGACCACCACCTCAAACTGCGCAAGATCTACGAACGGATCACAGAGCTTATCAAGGAGTTTCAACCCCAAGAGATGGCGATCGAGGCTCCGTTTTATGGCGAAAATGTCCAGAGTATGCTCAAGCTAGGGCGGGCTCAGGGTGTCGCAATTGCAGCAGCTATGGCAGCAGACCTAGAGGTAACCGAATATGCCCCTGCCAAAATCAAGGTCTCGATCACGGGTAATGGACTAGCGAGCAAAGGTCAAGTAGCGGCCATGCTGACCCACTTGTTAGACCTTGACGCGCAATCTGTTGAGCTGCATGACGAAACAGATGCCATTGCCGTTGCGGTCTGCCATCTCAACCAAGGGGTGCTCGGCAAACAATCGGCTAAGTCTTGGGGTGATTTTGTGAAGGCTAATCCCAATCGGGTTAAGTAGGCTACGGCCTAAAGACAAGGGCCATTTGCTAGCCCTACCACTTCCACTCACCCCGTAATCTAAGGGCTTCTTCTAGGCCGTTCTGGATCAGAAAATCTTTGGTTTGTGCTGGGTCGAGCACCTGTGCTGGTAGTTTATCCTTGCAACTTAAATAACAGACTAAAATGGCTGTTATCCGTGCTGTGCGGTCTAGGCCCTCGGGGCTGATCCAGTTGAGGCGGTCGCAGTCGGCATGGTAACAATTTAAGGCCTCGGCAGACCAACGGGAATCTGGGCTAGCGACGGGGATACCCTCAAGCATAAAGGGCTCATGGTCCGAATGCAGCCCAGCTTTGTTGGTTAGCTTTTGGTGGTAGGAAGTGTCCTGATAGGCATTCTCCTCACCGACGTCGTCAAAAAAGTCCACCGCCTCGGGCCGCCCAAAGGCATTGAACCCTGTGCTATTATAGGCCATATCGAGGTTGACCATGTACTTGGTTTGGCCTGCACCCTTCTTGCGTTTTGATTTGATAAGTTGACTGACATAGTGCTGACTGCCCAACAGACCTTGCTCTTCGCCCATAAACCAGACGAATTTGATCGTCCGCCTAGGCCTAAGCAGGGTATTGTCTGCCAGCAAACGCGCCATCTCAAGCACGGCGGCTGAGCCTGCACCATTATCGCAAGCACCTTGGGCTAAGTCCCAACTATCGAGGTGGCAACCCACCACGATTTCTTCTTCTGCAAGGTCCGTCCCACGCACAGTCGCAATCACGTTATGGACCTCTTGTGGTTCTATTTTGTTACGCACCTTGAGGTCAGCCACAAGAGACTCTGTTGCCAACCAGCCCAGAAGCGTTTTTCCTGAATTCTGGCTGATGCAGACAGCGGGCACGGTAATAATCGCCCCTGTGGCAGAGGCGGTACCTGTCAACAGGATGTCACCAGGGGCACCGTTGATCAAAATACAGGCCACCGCACCCGCCTTAATGGCCAAAGCGATCTTTTCGCTGCGGTGGATGTTGGTACTTGGGGTCGGGCTGATGCTTGAGGGTATTGCCGGGATGGTGAACAAGGCTGTTTTGCCTTTGACGGCGGTACCTAGCCTTGCCCAGTCTTCAGGCAGGCCATTACCACAGTCAAGGATAGGGGCCTGGACGTTGGAAAAGGCGGGGGTCTGCGCCAATGAGACACAGGCGATGGGGGCATAGTTATCACTACGGACTGGGACGACATCTAGGCTGACCTCTTCGCGGCTCCAGGCCTGTACGGAAAATGGTTGTAACTCTACACTGGTATGGGGATGTTCTGCCGTTCCGAACCCGATGCCTTGTAGTGCCGTTTTGATAAACTGGGTAGCCGCTTTGCCTTCGGGACTACCAGTAAGCCGATGGCCAGTGGTTTTGATCAGCTGACTGAGCTGCCGATAGGCTATAGAGTGTTCAATGTTGTTTTGGTAGATGAATGCGGGACCAACTCCGACATTTCGGCCCTTAGGAATTATGGGGGGCGTCATTCTATGGCGGCTTCTAACAATGTCTATTTCGGTATTATTGGTTCGTTGCGCATTAGATTTAGTGGCTTGGACGCTAGGAGGTTGGGCAGATTGGCTCTTAGGTACTGATTTGGTGGTTCTGCCTGACGACTTTGGGCTGGTTTGGGCCATAACCGCATGAGTGCTAAGCAACACTACCGTAGTCCCGATCATGAGCCGAACCAATTGTCTGGTCGGCCTGCATTGGTAGTTCCGAAGCTGAGCTGCGCTCGTCAACATGGTCTGTAATCTCATCTCTAAGGTCCCGAAGGCAGGTTATCCGCATCAAATATGAAAAAAAAACGAGAGCATTATCGGCCGGATTGCGCCAAATGGCAACGACTGACCTGAAAAATACGTGTCATAGCCTAGCCATAAATTGACTTTGGCCTAGTCCACCTCGGTGTTAACAAAGGCAAAGGCATCGCCATTAAACAGGCCAAGGTCAGATAGTTTTAGGGCTGGGATCACGAGCAGGGCCATAAAGGATAAGGTCATAAAGGGGGCTCTTAGGGTGCTACCCAATGCTTTGGCTGCTTGGTCCAGCTCAGCATAAGCAGCGCCCACGAGCTCAGCAGGATCTGGGCTCATAAGGCCTGCTATGGGTAATGGGAGGGTTTTGTGGCCACCAGGACTAGTCACCGAGATGCCACCTCTGCTCCGTACCAACTGGTTGGTAGCTTCGGCTAGCCAGTGCCTAGAGGTTCCTACGACTACCACGTTATGCGAATCGTGCGCCACGGTACTAGCTATGGCCCCTTCCTTGATCCCGAATCCTTTGATGAAGGCCATCGCAATAGGCTTGTTAGGTGTGTATCGATTGACCACTGCAATGTGTAGGATGTCCTGCGTCACATCTGCCATGATCTGGCTATCCGCCACATGTAGCGTGTCGATTTCCTCGGCTGTGATCAGCTGGCCATCATAAGCCACGATGACCCGGGCTATGGTTTGGCCATTGCTCGCCTGTTTGCTTGACCGACAATCAAAATCCGCTGGGGCCACCGTGCCAAGGGCGAAAACATTAGGCAAGTCGGCCTCAGCGTAGGAGGGGTTGGCCTGTTGGACCTTGTCAAATGGTTTGCCGTCCTGAGCCACCAACTGCCCCTGCACCCAGGTCTTGAGCACCTTAAAGTCCTTCAGGTCCTCGATCATAATAAAATCCGCAGGTTCACCCACACGGCAAAGTCCTACAGAAAGGCCATAATGATCCACCGGGTTGAGGCAAGCTGCCCGCAGGACGTCAAACAAGTCATACCCCAATGCAATGGCCCTAACCACCAGCTGGTTGATATGGCCAAGCAGCAGATCGTCAGGGTGTTTGTCATCACTGCAAAACATGGTTAAGGCTGGGTAGGCCCTGATGATGGGATGCAGGGCCTCAAAGTTTTTGGCTGCACTCCCTTCCCTGATCAGGATTTTCATGCCCAGTTCGGCCTTTTCGAGGGCTTCCTCTAGCGTAAAGCACTCATGGTCGGTGGTGATGCCAGCTGCCACATATTTCCGTAGGTCCTCACCCCGCAAGCCGGGTGCATGGCCATCTACAGGTTTGCCTAGGCTGTGCGCTAGGCTGATTTTGGCCATCACCTCAGGGTCTTGATAGATCACCCCGGGGTAGTTCATCATCTCGGCCAGATAGACCAGACCTTCACTGCCGTCTTCTGGCGCCAAAAGGGTCCGTAGGGCATCCGCATTCAGGACGGCCCCTGCTGTCTCAAACGAAGTCGCAGGCACACAGCTGGGCGCCCCGAAATAGGTTTTGATAGGGCTATGGGCGGCATCTGCCATCATGAAGCGCACCCCTGCTAGTCCTAATACATTCGCAATTTCATGCGGGTCGGATACGGTCGCAACTGTGCCATGTGCTGCTGCCCACTGCCCAAAGTGGGTAGGAGTCAGCATACTGCTCTCGATGTGGACGTGGGCATCTACAAAGCCGGGCAAAATGTAGCCTTTGGCCTCGCTCGGGTCGATTGGTTGGATGGTAGTAATGATCCCACCTATTACCTCAAGGTGAACTGGACGGATCTCCCGGTTGTGCAGGTCAACTAAGTTGGTGTATAGCGAAAGTGAATTGGGTGAAGTCAACATGTAGTCATCGGTGGACCAAAAGGGCCATTGAAGGTCAATATAGGCCTTCTGTCGGTGCCATGCCCTACCCTAGGGATAAACCTATTATATTTGTTCGATTGTGTGATGTTGGTCTACCACCGTGGTTGTCGGACATTACATAATCAAGGGCACGGTAGCTCTGCCGACCAATCTTGTCAAATATCTTGATATTGAGGTCGTTATCTGTCTGAGTTTAGTAGCTGAAGGCAGCCTGTAGTGTTTACTGTCATGTGGCCTGACCTCATAACTTTTATCCATCGCAATTCCATTTTATGAAATACACTTTACGCACTTTGGTGATCCTGACCCTTGCCCTAGTGAGCCAAGGTTTGCAGGCCCA
>CANHWS010000284.1 GCA_947464365.1 Cytophagaceae bacterium
GGCCAAAGCGTAGATGCCTCGCGCGACTTGCAAGACGGCCGCACCCTACGCCTCATGAAGTGGGACTGCTGCCTCGATATACTGAAGGACAATTGGCTTTTGGGTGTTGGCACAGGTGATATACAGGACAACCTAGACCAGTGTTACAAGGCCAAAAAATATTCCTACCTCACCGACCAGGACCGGCATTATAACGCCCACAACCAATACTTCCAGACTTGGCTAGGACTAGGCATCGTTGGTTTGCTATGGTTTGTTGCCCTCCTGATCTACCCGATGTATGCCGCATGGCAACGGCAGTACTACCTGCATCTGGGCTTCATCGTGATGTTCGCAATCGTCTGCACCACCGAAAGCACCCTGCCAGTCCACAAGGGAGTAGTTTTCTTTATGTTCTTTAGTATGGTGCTGCTGTTCGGCAAAGTGCCATGGCCATGGCGCAATGTGCATGTTTAGGTAGCGAATCCATGTTTTACCCTGTGCATAGCAGATAGGTTATCGCTCAAGATGATGCATTGGCACCACTTAAGTAACCTACTGATGCAGCTGGAAGGTGTCCTTGCTAATCCCAGCCCACTCTGGTATCTTTGAATACCAAACCGATGACAGCCATGCCGAAACTAATCAGAACCTCAGAAACCGAGGTTAACTTTCCGAACGTAGTAGACAAGGAGCTATTGGAGACCATCCTGGGCGAAAAATTACCCAAAGGTGTGCTCGGCATTTACCCCCGTGCCTATGTGGATTGGGAGGATGACGAGGTGATTATGATCCATGTCGTTTATGAAGACAAGATCGATCTTGATAGTCATACCGGCGTTCCGGATGTTGATTACGATAAGATACGAAAGTATTTCAGGGGAACCTACCCTAGCTATGTTAGTAGGATCAGGTCGGTTAACAACAAGGAGATAAAAACGATTCTCCAGCATGGCTAGTCAAGCAAAGTTTGCGGAGGCTTTAATCTTGCAGGGGAAGCAGTTGCTATCTCAAGGCAAAGGGCGTCCGAATCAGGCAGATTTACGTAGGGCTGTATCTAATTCGTATTACGCGCTATTTCATTATATGATTGATGGTTGCCTTGGGCTTTTGATCGGCAAGTCGAGTGAACCAGCCGTCAAATCCTATTTTGCAAGATCTTTCAGCCATACCACCATGAAAGATGTTTTTAATACTTTGGATACAACTGCCAGATTACCTGAAAAGTTCAATCCAATCAAGGAATCTCTAATTTCAGCACATTTTCATGTTGAAATTAGATCCTTAGCCCGCGCCTTCATTGACCTCCAAAAAGCAAGGCACGAAGCGGACTATGACATAAGCTATAACTACAGCCAATTAGATGCCAAAGATCACTTGAAGCTGGCAGAAGAAAGCATGAAGCTTGTTGATGAATGCTTGAAAACCCACCCTACCGAAATGCAGAAGTTATCAACGTTGCTATTGTTGGCGAAAGTGAAGCAGGGGTAGGTTATTTAGATTGTATTGGGTAGTTGTTATTCTATCACACAAGGGCTTGAAAAAAAAGTCCAGATGTCTATTTCAGATCAATCATCCATTAAACTTGGTTCTGAGTCCCAGTTTCTCGATTTTGAGATCTATACCACCACCACAACCCCAGCACAATAAACACTTCAACAAACGTAATAGCCCCAATAATCCCGATAACGCCATAGTCCTGAACCAGCCAGATGTTGAGCCCGTAGGATAGTAGTGCTGCCACCATCGTCAGGGCGGTGTAGCGGCTTTTGAGGTGAGTAGCGACCATATACTGGGCAAAGGGAACTTGTACTGCAATCAGGAACGCCAATGGAGCCATTAGGCGGAGGTATTGGGTAGCCATTGGGGCAGCCTCTCCTTTATTGATAAGCTGGATGACGTAGGGCGCCAAGACCAAAATACCAACCAAGGCAGCCAGACCAATCAAACCGAAAACGCGGGCCAACTTCATCAGAAAAGCACGACCCGCAGCCATGCTGACCGCAAATTGCCGCACCACTTGCGGATACGACGCCTGAAATCCCGCCCCGATTAGCTGCCGAAATGGCCAGATTAACTTGTCAGCAAGGTTAAACTGGCCAAGGGTTGGTTTGTCCAGAACAAAACCCGCAATGACCATATACATTGCCCCTAAAGCATTCTGGCTCAAGTGGGCTAAGGACACAAAAAAGCTATCGCGCAATAAGGTTTTATCTAGTTGTGCCAGCCACGGGAACCATGCCCCTTTGAGCTGCCGTTGGAGCAAATACCAACCAAACAAGGCGGGCACAAGGCTACCGATCGCGTTTAGCGGATTGACCAGGCGGTAGTCGGCAGCAGAGGTCACGAGGCTAAAGACCAAGGCCGTAAACAGGACTTTAGCCGCAATCGTGAGGCGCGAATAGACAGCCATCTTGTCCTGCCCCTGGAAGAAAAAGGTCGGGGCTAGGACTTGGGCCGGTACCATCAGGAAGGTCAAGGCATGCAGCCAATAGTCTTCTGCTAAGGTCGGAATTAGCGCCAAAGACCCAAACCAAAGCAGTCCCGTCAAGACTATCAGCAAGAGGCGGATCTGAAGCACCCGCCCAACGATTTGGCGCAATTTGTCGGGCTCATCTCGCCAAAGGGCAACTTGTTGGGTGGCAGTGATGTTGAGCCCAAAGTCTGCCAATGTGACCAGAAACGAAACGATGGCATTCGAAAAGTGGACTTGGCCTAAGTTTTGGGCGCCGATGGTCCAGGTCAGGTAAGGGAACGTCAGGAAAGGCAGTGCATAGTTAAACACCTGCATCAAGAGCAGATGGCTGCTATTGCGTAAGACTTGCTTGAGCGGTTGCTGGTCAGACATCGGTGGGCAATTTAGAGCAATTTGGGCCTACTGGCGCACTTGACCGTACTAAATCAGCAATCAGTAAGGGCATCGTGCAAAACCAAACTAGCCACTCCACCAAGGAAACCAAACCCTTGCCTTCCCAAAACCCTGTACCTTAGCCACGACAAAATGAACCGCCGAAACTTTTTGATAGGGGCCACCGCTACTGGTGTGGCAGCATATACGATGTACAGCAATCCGCTGACCGCAATGGGCAAGCTGCCTACTGGCGCACGCAAAACCCGCATTTTGGCCTCGCCACAATACCGCGATGGGTCCTTCAAGAACGACCTACAAACGCCCGACATCGTCCCTCCGCATACCTATTGGTCGGTCGCCAAGGCCTATACCGAGACGGTCCCGAACAAGGAACCCGCCAAACCGATCTTGGTCAGCAGCCCTAATTTTAGCCTACCCAAGCAGGAAGCAGACCCCATCCTCACTTGGCTTGGCCACTCAACTTACGTGCTGCAATGGCCGGGCTTCAACTTGGTGATGGACCCTGTTTTCCACCGTTGTTCGCCTGTTTCGTTTGCGGGGCCAAAGCCCTATGAAGGCATGGATTCCTTCTCGATCAATGCGTTGCCTGAGGTGATCGACGTCCTGATCCTATCGCATGACCATTATGACCACCTAGACTACCTCACCTTGGCGGCCATCCAACCAAGGGTGAAGCACATTGTGACATCGCTGGGTGTAGGCGAGCACCTAGAGTACTGGGGCTTTGACCCCAAGATCATCACCGAACTCGACTGGTGGGAAAACCACCAACTTGGTGCCAACGGAACCATCACGGCAACACCAGCACGCCATTTTTCGGGTCGTGGCTTCACCCGCAACCAAACCCTGTGGGCATCATTTGTGCTGGAACGAGGCGATAAGCGGTACTTCATCGGTGGGGACTCGGGCTATGGACCACACTTTAAGGTAATTGGCGATAAGTTCGGTCCATTTGATTGGGCCTTCTTGGAGTGTGGGCAATATCACCCTGCTTGGGGCCTGATCCACATGATGCCAGCCGAGGTGCCAATGGCGGCCCAAGACCTGCAAGCCGAGCGCCTAGTCCCTGTCCATTGGGCAAAATTTACGCTGGCCCTCCACCCCTGGACAGAGCCTGCCGAGCTGGTGCTGAAGGCGGCCAAAGCACTTAATCAACCGATCTATTTCCCCTTACCGGGTGCTAGCACTGCCCTATCCAGCCTTGATGACAATAAGTGGTGGGATAAGGCCTAGCCGGTTCTTAGATAACAGTATCTGCACTTTACCCTAGCGCGCAACATAACTAACACTGGCCCCCTGGTCCCCAACAACGGTGATTGTATGTTGGCCAGGCGCGACCTTAATCGGCATCTTGTGCACTCCTTCTGTTGTGCCAATGGGTTGACCATCTTGCAGCCAGAGTAGTTGGCCCTGTTTGGTACTGCAATAGGCCTTGGCTACAAACTCCCCACTTGGCGCCATGATCGTAGCCCCCGCCAATGGGTATAAGATCTGTACCGTAGCTGGCTGTCCACAATCGGCCCTAGCTGGTGGTGGGGCCAAATAAGCAGGGTGGGCAGGGGCATAATACCAAGCCAAAGCAGGTGGCAA
>CANHWS010000285.1 GCA_947464365.1 Cytophagaceae bacterium
GCTCTGGAGGTCCTCTAGTACTTCGTCAATGGAGGCAATGACTGCTGGGTCCTTGTCAAGCGAACGGGCTTGGCGCAGGGCGGCGATGGCCTTAGGTTTGTCTCCCAGCTCCTTGTAGCTAACCCCTAGGTAGAAGTAGGCTTTGGTGCTGGCAGGATTGATGACCGTGAGCTGGGTAAAACGAGTTACCGCTTTGTCCCACTGTTTGGTCTGCATGGCAAACACACCTAGGTTGTAGGTCGCAAGCTCATGCTTAGGGTTAGCTGTCACCACTTCGCGCAGCATCAAAATGCCTTGCATGGGGTTGTCGCTATCCACGTACGTGAGGGCTAACTTGGCTTTGCTATCCAGATTTTTGGGGTCTGTCTTCAAAGCTAGTTCATACCACTGGCGGGAGGCTTTGAGGTACCGGGCACGTTTGTCTTCGTTCAGCGCAAGGGTGTAGGCATCAAAGCTGACATCGCCAGCAAGCTGCTGATTGATCGCACTAGGCACCAACCGAGCATATTGCTCACGGTAGGCGGCTGCCGAATCATATAGGCCGACAACAACAAATGTCGCTGCCATGCTATCGATGGTCCAGGCGGCTGCCTCTAGTTTTTGCTTGTCGGCGCGGGCACTGGTGCGTGTACCAGTCCACTTTCTCCGCCAGGCAGTAATTTTGGCTTGCAGATTAGGTGTCAGGGTTTTCGCGTGGCTTTGTTCGGCCTTTGCGTCCACTGCCTCAGCACCTCCACCAGCGTTGGCACGGGCCATTGCGGATGTGTCCTGCTTACCCCGTGATGACTCGGCGGGTTGGTCCCCCTCCTTTTTCAGCACTGCTTTGGGCAGCATAGCCAGCACTACTACGAGCACCAACGCCACTGCGATCAACAGGTATTGCTTTGCCTTCATGGTCTTTGCCAAGTGGTTCGCACCAGCTAGGCATTAGCTAAAATTGGGACGCAAAGGTAGTGATTATTTCTGGCTTTGCCAAATCGTGGTCCAAATGCGGGGATGGGTTTGGGCAGCAATACCCCAGCAAGGCCGTAACTTTATCGCCCCAACAGGACGCAAAACAATCCTTTAGGCAAACAGCATAAAGGTGCACCAACCTATTGCCCTTGATAATAGGTCAATGCCGTCTGGGCCATAGCCATCCCGTAGGCTGAGCCAACTGACGTCAAGAAAGGAAGCCACCCCCAACGATTGGGTGGTAAACTAGAGACTAGGCTTAGGGCACTTTGGTGGGGCAATCGTTTGCGCTGACCTAATAGGTATCGACGTACAGTCATGAACAACATCACGTTGAGTTGGATACCGAAGGACAAAAACAACCATTCATAAGCCGTGTGTCCGCCTAATGACCCCAAACGACCTAAAACAACGAAGGCCAAGAGGTTGAAAGCCAATAAATACCAAGCGAAGGTCTGGAGGCGAAAAGGCATAAAGCAAAGGTAAGGAAACGAGCGTAAATCTTGAATATTTAATAGCCATTGTGGTTCCCATATAAGCATCTGCCAAGCCCGTCGTCTGCCACATGATTACCGTGCTGATGGCCGTGATCAGGATCGTGAACCGCATGGGATGGGTAGCTTGACATAACGAAAGCAACTCGGCCCAAATTAGTCCCGACAAATTGCGCATTTGACGCTCTAATATAGGCAAACCTTTCTTTTTTGTCCGCCAGCACCAGCGCAATACCAAGCACCGCCATGAAGCCACGACATGGTTTCGGCGGTGCTAGGTTCGCTATCAAAAGGTCATACCGGAGCAAGGAACAAATGGCCGCTATTTGAAGCCAAAAAACCTACCGAATCACCATCCGTTGGCTTACCTGTTTGTTGGAGCCCAGCTTGGCCGTCAGGTGATAGACTCCAGCTGGGAGCGACAACTGTAGATTGGTGGTCGGTGACTGATGCAAAACCTGCCCTAGCATATTCCGCACCGTAACTTGCATAATCTGCTCATCTGGATTGGAGCTCTGGACATTGAAACTACCATCATTGGGGTTGGGCACCACCATCAAGGTCGATACATCATTTGCTACCGTTTGAGGCGTAATTTCCTTTAGATCCAACACCGGATTCGCACTCGTATGCCCCATCCAGAGCCTAGTGTCGGTAATCAAGGCGATGGAGGTATCAGATAGGGAGCAAGACCGCAGCCAGCCAAAAGATTGGTTCCAATTAGTAGGTCGTGGAATGCTGACCTGACGCCACGTGCCCCCGAGGTTACTGCTGTGGTAAAGATTGCCGAATTGTGAGACCCAGATGCCATGCTTGTTTATACCTCCCGCCAAACCTGCAAATGTGGATTGTGTTGGTGTGGTGACAGAAGTAAACGTCTGCCCACGGTCGGTGCTGATAAAACAATTCATCGCAGACAAGATCATGACCGTATCCCCAATACCAGTGACTGTTGGCGGGAAGGTGGGCTCAAAATTGATGTTTGGCATGGGCGACCAATTATACCCTTGGTTGGTACTGACGAATACCCCACCAGGATCAATTGAGGTATAGAGGTTGGCGCCAACCGCATACGTCCCTTTGATGGTGCCGGTAGTTGGCAGGCCAATGGTGTTGACCCTGAACCAAGTGCGGGCTGTGTCATGGCTGACCATCAAGTTAAACAAGGTGGTGGGTGCCGAGTTACGGTTCTGGAGCGAAAACAACGAGTTGCCGATCCGGACGTTATTATACTCCCTAAACGTCACAAGCTGACCAACAGACAACCGAACCGTATTGGTGCGGAGACTATCAAAATTCACAGCAACCTGTGGGCCGCCACCCATTGTCATAAAATCTCGATACAAGGTCGGGGCTGGTGTGCTGGATGTCCTTGCTGCATAGACTCGCCAATTGCGACCAGCATCGGTGCTGTAGAGTTTACCTGCACCACAATCAACAATGAGCTGGTCCCCAGAATGCCGCTCTAGGGTGTAAGCATAGTTTGGGTTCTCGTTGACTAGAGGACGCCATTGGTTGGTTGTTCGGTCCAGATAACGCAAACCCACATTGGTCGAGACAAAGGGCGTGCCTTGGTAGGACACACCCCAATCGCCTATCTGGGCAGGCCAATTGTTTTTGACCCAACGGCCATTGAGTTTAGCATACCAACCCGTCGAGTTGCCAAGATACAAGGTATCGTTGACCACCACATGCAGATTAACTACTTTATTGGTGCCTAGGCCGAGTGTGTCGTATTCCCAAAGTTTGGTGCTGAAGTTGTAATGAAGGGCCACGTGGTATAATCCACCATTGTGTTCTGTGAAACGCATATCTGACCCGGGAATAAGAACTGTGCTAGGATTACAGGGCAAGAAATTGTAGCAAATTGGGTAAATGCCATCTGTTAGTGTATCAAACTTAATACTATTTGGGAGAAGGCGCTTTAATGTAAGACGCCTACTTAAAAGTTGAGTTTCCGTTTCGGCCCAAGAGTAGATGGTACCAGAAGGCATTATTCTGAACGTTTCCTTTCGGGTTATACTGTCTTGTTGAACCACCTGACCAGTTGTCAAGTCAACCGTGATAAAACTAGAGCGAGAGGGGTTAAGTGGGGGCACGCCTGTAAAAATTGTATCCGTTTGGAACTTCAGTAGGTTACCTATTCGGAAACAAATTTTCAGATATTTTCTCCTTAAGCTAGCTTCCGCAGAATTAAAACTTCTTGGGCCCCAAATTTTGATCAATTGCTTAGTATTAATATCAAAATAACCAATTGTGTCTGGATTAGTACCCCTTTGCTGATTATAAATCAGAAAAAACTGGTTATTAACTGCGGTTACCCACTTAACTGATGGGATTTGACGAAAGTCAATAGGCGGATCAATGATTTTCTTTGTGGAAAGGTTGAAGACACCAGAACCAAAGAGAAGACTATCAATGATACTGAAATTAGGCCCGTTATTGTCGCTAGTAACATAAATTGAAGGTGTATTTTCCACAGGGAAAATAACAGGTCGAAACCCCGTTTGGGCCATACAAAATGGCCCAATTAGGATGAAAAGCAGAAGGAACAGTTTAGCGGATGACATGTTTCAGTGATTTGAAGGTGCCATCAGTCATTTGTACGCGTAGGTAGTATAGCCCTGGAGCTAAGTCCGTGTTGACCTGTTGGTCTTTGACATCAAAGGTGCCAGCATGGCGGCCTAGTTGGTCGTGTCGGCAATGTAGCTGACCAGAAGATCCGAATGGGGCTCTGGTTTGAGGTTGAAAATTCATAGGTTCCTTGGCTGATTGTGCACACAATTAAGCCAAAATAATGACTGGGCGTATCGGCCTAGATGTTAAAATATTCCTAATCTATCACAAACCTCTCCAAATAAGTCAAAAACGGCATTTTTGTCGCCAAAAGAATTTGGTCGACGCTAATCTTCCCGTCTTGGTTGCATCTTCATTACTACC
>CANHWS010000286.1 GCA_947464365.1 Cytophagaceae bacterium
GGAAACGGAGGAGGCAGAGCCAGCACAACCAGCAGAAAGAAACATCCGCTCGACAACGAATCGGACCCGCAACGGAGGCAATGTGCGCCCCTCGGTACTTAGTGCTGATAGCAACAGTAACCTGCGCTATGGCAGCACATTCTCGATCTATAGGCTCAATTCTTACATCGGCCACCAGATCAAGTTCATGAAGCCATGTAACCAGCACAGGTTCACGACGGACGAGCAAAAAGTCTATATGCTGCCCCATGTCCGTTTCGAGGACGACCAACTTGGGCAACAGCTGGCCAACTCACTTCGGCAAGGTTTCCTGAGCCAAGCCAAGTATGACCAAGAGCGGAATAACTACGAGGACAACTTCTTGATCACGAGTAGCATTGCGTTCCCCAAAATCAGCAAAAGCGCGCCACTTACCATCAACTCCACCATCCGGGAGAGCGACTATATCTATACCAACGAGGCTGACATCTTGCGCGAGAACTGGACCATCGTCAGCATACGGAACCTACCAGAGCTAGAAGGGCTGGTCCACAAATCGCAATGGGACGAGGGCGAGTACATGACAGATACACAAGACCTCATGTTTGTACTGCGCGGGACCAAAACCGGCCGCGAAATACTCTGGACACCCGACGAATATTATCGTTGCGAACGACCAGACGATTTTGATGGGGTCTATTTTATGCCCTATGTCCACAAAACAACCTCACGGCTGGCACCTGGGCGCAAATATGTTGTCCTGCATGACCTCCAGGCTGACCTTCAGGGTGGTGAGTTTAACTTCTTGCAGCGGGGCGATCAGCTTACCTACGTGGGCACCAGGCAAAACACCAAACGGTTTGCCGATGGCAAATACCATAGCCGCTACGTGACGGTCTTCACCCACAAACAAGACTCGGTGTACCTGCCTGTAAGCGTCAAGGTCAATACAAAGAAAGAGGCCAGTAAGTCCATGTCAGATGCTAACCGCGAGTTGCTGGACTTTGACCTCGAACCTGCTGATATGTTCAGCCAGCGAAGCAAGATTGCAGCCAGGAATGCCCCTCGGGTGGGTGACGTCATTAATGCCGAACAAGCAGAGCTCAACCACGAAGAGCCACGCATGGGCGACCTGCTTCAGAAATTTGGCGAGAAGTTTGGTTCCCTCATCATCGATGGGCGCATCAGCAACGGCATGACCGAGGAAATGGTGCACGAAGCCTGGGGACCAGCTGACTTACGATCGGTCTCCAAAGGCAATGGGTCTATTATTGTCATGGAGTCCTTCCCGAACCTATCTTGGGTTAGGTTTCGGAACGGGCGTGTTTTCGCCTTTGGTGGCGGGTATTGAGGTCGAGTGAGCCTAGGGCTGCTCAATCCTAGCGACACAAACAGCCATGTTTTGACCAACTGTCGGCCAAGCGGTTTACCGCTATCACTAGACACACCGGCAATAGTCTATAACAGGCCGGCAATACCACTGGTACTATAGCCTAATTGTGCTGGATACATCCACCATCGTACTTGCTACCTTAACGGTGGGATAAGCTTATCCTACGCTCCAGAAGTTGCCTACAGAAGGCTGTAGCATCTCCCAGACATAAAAGACAACCAGAATGGCAAACACTGACAGTAAATAGATGGACTAGGAGATGCTGCCATGCCAAGCTACTATTGATTGTAAGTGCTAGGGTCCATTGACAACCATAGCCAATACGATTAGCTCCCACAAGCAAATCGACCCCTGCATTGCTGCAAGGGTCGATCCTTAATAAAGTCAGTATGCTAGGGTTTGTCTCCCGACTAGTAGCGGCTCACGAAGACTGAGTCACCTTCGTATAGCATTGCGACGATGAACCACATAATGAAGGTACAAGGCAGGATAACGGCCCAGATCAGGCTTTTGGCCTCATGACGCAAGTGCATGAAGTTCGCTACAATAAAGTAGGCTTTCACGATGGTCAGGCCAACGAAGAAGGCAATACGGAAGGTGCGAGCCTCAGGGTTGATGACCGTGAAAGCGATCACGAACTCGAGGGCAGTCACAAAAAACAGGATCCAGAAGGTGAACCAAATCTCTTTGGTCTGTGCCTTAGGTATTTCGCCTGGGGCAGTTGGGGTGGCGTGTCCGTGGGCCATGCTAATACAGGATGATTAAAGTCAGAATGGGGTTGGTGATGATCTATCTAGGTGAATGTGCAGGCCTATCTATCGGCCAAGTCGACACTAGATGAGGTAAAAGAACGTAAAGACGAAGACCCAAACGAGATCTACAAAGTGCCAATAGAGACCAACTTTCTCGACCATCTCGTAATGACCAACTTCGGACTGAAACTTGCCCATGACAGTTTGGTAGAAGATCAGGAAGTTGAGCAAAACGCCCGAGAACACGTGGAACCCGTGGAAACCAGTGATGAAGAAGAACAGGTCAGCGAACAATGGCGGGCCATATTCGTTACGGGCAAGGCTTGCACCATGGACGATTTTGCCGTTAACCAATGCACCAGCGTCTGATCCGTGGATAAAGTGAGTCCACTCCCAAGCTTGGCAGCCCAAGAAACAAGCACCACCTAGTAGGGTCCAGAGCATCCATTTCTGGACATCGTTACGGTCCATACGGTGGCCAGCTTCTACGGCCAATACCATTGTCACCGAGCTCATGATCAGGATAAAGGTCATGATACCGACAAAGACAAGCGGCAAGTTGGCACCATGTACAAAGGGTAAGCCGTTAAAAACCTTATCTGGCACTGGCCACCATGCCTGCGATGCAGTATAGTCGTCTAGTTTGCCAACATAGGCCGGGTGCGCAAAACGCGAAAAGCCATAAAAAATAAGGAGTGCTCCAAAGGTAAAAGTATCTGATAGCAGAAAAAACCACATCATCAACTTGCCATAGCTGGCCTTTAGGGGTTCGACACCCCCGTTCCAGATCTTATCAACTGGTTTGGCTACGGTTGCTGTTGCCATATTGCGCTTTCGGGTAGGTAAAAAGAGGGTTACGGAGCTTAGTAAGCAATAACTTGACCGCTAATATAGGGCAGCTACCGCTGATAATTAATGGTTGACCAGTAAAAAAACGAATAGGTAGAGCCACATGGCCCCCAAGAAGTGCCAGAACGTGGTACATATCTCGATCGCAGCCAGGTTTTTAGCATGTACCTGATAGGTAAATACCCTATAAAGGATGATGCCCAAAAGCCCAAAAGCGAGTGCCAAGTGGCCGATGTGCACTGCCGTCAGGACATAGACAAAGGAGCCAGCTGGGTTGCTATCCTTGCCGCCAAAATAGACCCCAACATCGATGAGCTGTTGCCAGCCTTGTACCTGCATATAGGTAAACAGAAGGCCCAGAGCAGCTGTCATCAAAATAGCGATCTTGAGGCTCAGGAGGTTGTCTTTGCTAGCGCTGTAGTAGGCCCAGTGCATCGTTACCGAGCTCAGAACAATCACCACCGAGCTGATGTAGAAAATAGGCGGTAGCTCGAACGTGAGCCAGTTGCCTTCGCCCCGGCGCACCAAATAGGCACTGGTGAAGGCCGCAAAAACCATGATACTGCTGACGATAATCAGCCACATCAAGAATTTTTTAGGGTGCATACTCAGCACTGGTGCGGCTTCCTCGGTAACGAGGGCCCCATCATAAGGCTGCTGGTAGTTTGCGGTGGTGTCAGACTTCATTTATAAGGGGATGGTATAATGAACAAAAGGTCAGAAATCGTCGGTAACCACTTGGGTTAGCTGACAGGATATTGACCCAATGTGCAGGATCATTGTTTCGGGCTTGGCCCAATGCACTTGGCCTAACAATTTTGTCTGGCCTATGCAAGGTTACGACAGCCTATAGTTTGTCAAACACAAAAGCTATCTGGACGATTGGCAAATACAGGAAGGACCCAAACATGATGCCTAATGCAGCTTTGCGGCTACACTCGCGCATCAGGTGGAAGGTGGACATCAGGAACAAGGTGCCACTAACCGTCGCAATGATGGCAGAGGTAATGCCCGTCATTCCAAACTGGTAAGGCAACAAGCCTAGCGGAATCAGCATGAGGGTATAGATCATGATCTGGAGGGCTGTGCGCACATCGCGACCACCACCACTTGGCAAGAGTTTGAAACCCGCACGTTTGTAGTCGTCGTCCAGCACCCAAGCGATAGCCCAAAAGTGAGGAAACTGCCACATAAACTGGATGCCAAACAAAATCAGACCCTCGACCGTGATCTGGCCCGTCATCGCGACCCAACCAATCAGCGGTGGCATAGCCCCAGGGATGGCACCAATCAGCACAGCAATAGGGCTCAGGCGCTTCATGGGCGTATAGACAAAGCCATACAACATCAGGCTGATCAGGCACAACAAGGCTGTCATGACATTGACGAAAATCGCCATCAC
>CANHWS010000287.1 GCA_947464365.1 Cytophagaceae bacterium
GTGCTGCAGCTCAAGCCTTAACGCTTGGGACAACAGGTACCTCATCGTTTTATAGGTTTTCGGTTTCCAAATCTGGCGGTATATTAACACCAGCAGGTGCCAACTTCACTATCGCAGAAAACCTAGAAGTTAGCGGCGGGACCTTTACAGCCAATGCCCTCACGATCACTGTTGGAGGGGACCTCAATGCCTTCAGTGCTGGCGCCTTTGCTAATAGTGGTACCTTTATCATGAACAAATCCACGGGATCGTCATCCATACAGATGAACGGAACTGGTGTTGGTAGTCTTACCTTGTCAGGTGCTAGCACTACTTATACTGCTCAAGATGCCCTTCGTGTAAACGGTAACTTCACGATTTCGTCAGGCGTATTTAATGCCAACGGAAGGGCAATCACAGTAGGTACTACAGGCAATACTCTGACTATTAACGGTACATACACGATGGGTGCGGGCGGTAGCCTGCTACTCAATACCAATAGCACCGTCACGGTAGGCACGACCGGTACCTTTACTGCAATTGGCACCAGTGGCAACGTATGTACTATCAGCCGTGCGGGTGTGGGCGCTACCTATGCCTTCAACGTCAACGGATTTATCGCAGCCAAGCACTATTTATTTGAGTACATGTCTGCCACCGGTATCTCGATTGCCCCTACGGCAACCATAAGTCTGACAAACAACTTCAGCAACGGTACGTTCAACAACGGGACCCTAGGTGCAGCTGCTATGCTCAGAATAGAGAACACCCAGTCCTTCACAGGTCTTAATGCGATTATGGATGTTAAATTCCAGTCGAACCCTGGTGGTGGGGCACGTAACGTGATCAAGACAAGTGCTGTTAGTGGCAATCTTGAGTTTTATAATGCAACAGGTGTTTTCTCCGGTCCAACGTTCGAAAATGACCCAGCCTCGCTCATTGACTGGACGGGTCCGGTGACAATGACATGGAACGGTAGTGTCAATACTGATTGGAACACAGCTGCCAACTGGACAGCAAGTAGCGGACCAGCATCGGTGCCAACCGCTTTAAACGATGTTGTCATCGCTGTCGCGAGCAACAACCCGACCATTGTGGGTGTAAATGCTGTCGCCAACAAACTCACGATCAATACAGGTGCTGTACTTTCTATAAGCTCTTCGACCTCGATCAATGATGACCTTGCCGTTAGCGATAACATCCAGATTGATGGATTTCTCATCATGTCCTCTGTTAATGATCGCCTTACCATAGCAGGTAACTGGCTCCGTAGCGGATCTGGTACTTTCTCTCCTGGTCTTGGGATTGTTGTCATGAACGCCACGTCAGGAACCAAAACCTTAAATAATGGTTCCACTGCCTTCAATGACCTCATCATTGCCTCTGCAGGTAGAGTAGAGATTATAGCTGCCACATCTATAGCTCGCCACTTTACAATCAATTCGGGTGCGACATTTGACCCAGGTGCTACCAATTTTGCTTTAACGGTGGGTGGCGACTTTGTCAACAACGGTACGTTTAGTACACGATCGTCATTGATTACCCTAAACTCATCAGCCACTAGCCGGACGTTCAACCCGGGCAACAGTATCTATTTTGACTTGACGATCAATGCAGGATCCGGTGCTGTGATTTATACCTTGACGACCAATAGCCTAAACACTACTCGTAACGTCAATATCACAGCGGGCCGACTGAACCTCAATGGTCTAACTTTTAATTTTGGTAACAACGTTGGTACCCCATCACTTAACCTATCAGGTACGCTTGATGTTAATGCAAACGCAACTCTTCGTCTAGGCACTGGGGCTGCGATTAATGTCAATAGCGGCGGTGTGCTTCGTCTAGTAGGTACTAGCAGTAGTGCCTTGGCTACGATCACGCGTGCAATAGGGGGTACAAACTATGCTGTAAACATCAATAATGGTGGTACGCTGCATGCCAACTTCTACCTCTGCGATTATATTGGTATCGACGGCATTTACCTAAAACTTGGTGCCGGACTTGACCCAACCAATAATTTGAGCAATGGTACATTTAGCAACGGCACCGCAGGTGGGCGTTATCTAAAATTCGAAAACAATTTCGGCGCTGATCGTACCATTTCGAACATTGTCTTTAACAGTGGTGCATCCAGAAATGTGACTCGCATTACAGGCGCCAGCGTCTTGTTTTTCACTGATGCAAGTGGCGCACTTGGTGGTTTCGCTTTCGAGGAAGATGACCTGGCGGCTGGTGCCTCTGTTGGCAGGGTGCGCTGGAACTATACTTATGTATTGGCCAGTTGGAACGGTTCGCAGACAGGTGGTTTCTGGAGCAATCCGTTGAACTGGACCCCGAACTCTGTCCCGACCAGCACAGTAGGTGTTAACCTGACCAATGTCGGGAATGCCCCTGTCATTGATGTTAATGCAACTTGCCTGAACTTAACCAATGCCTCTGGTGCTATTATTACCTTGACATCGAATGCGAACCTAACAGTTGCTGGCTTCCTGAATAATGCAGGTACCCTTACCGTCTCTGGTAGCTCGACATCGACCATATTCGTGGGTGGTGCCTGGACCAATACAGGTACGTTCAACGCTGGTACCGCAGGGTCCGTTACACTAAATGCGGCATCTGGCACAGTCTCGATAACGCCTGGGGCCTCGGCCTTCCGGAACTTGACCTTCAATAGTAGCGGATCGGCAACGTTCTCAACCTCGGCTAGCCTGACGGTTAACGGTGATTTGTCTTTGACATCTGGTACGCTCTTGGTATCTAATAGCGCACATGCTTTAACCATCGGTGGCAGCTGGACCCAAACAGGTGGTACCTTTGGTAACGGACTTGGTACGGTAACGATCAGTAATACAGGCGCAGGTACCCAAACTGTAACCAGCCTCGCTAGCAATCCTTTCTTTAACCTGACTTTTACGGGCAACCGTGCCAAGGAATTGGGTTCTAACATTGATGTAGCCAATAACTTGGTCCTGAACTCTGGCTCAAACCTCAGCCCGCTCGGCCGAACCATCAACCTCAGCAAGAACCTAACTGCAACCGGTGCGACATTCAATGCTGGTACTAGCACTTTGGCCATGGTGGGCAACACACCACAGACCATTACGGCTACAGGAGGAATCACACTCAACAACTTCACGATCAACAATAGCTCGACCAGTTTTCCGCAGGTATCTCTATCAGGGGGAGTGACCTTAGGTGGAAGTGGTGTGCTGACAATGACCAATGGAAAACTAGCCTCCACATTGAGCAGTCTACTGACCATTGGAGCCTCAAATACAATTTCTGGCGCTAGTAGTGCTAGCTATATCTCTGGTCCAATCCGTCGCACAGGTGTGACAGACTTCACCTTCCCGATAGGCAAGGGCTCTGTTTATGCACCAATGGCAGTAGAAAGCATTAGCTCTACTAACACATTCACCTCTGAGTATTTTGACACCCACCATGGTGTGTCACAGAATGGGGCTACTTTCACTGGCGGGCTACAACGGGTTAGCTATGCTGAGTATTGGGATATCACTCGCAATGTAGGTTCCGGCACTTGCCAAATTCGGCTTAATTGGCTCAATGGTACCCGTAGCGGAATCGGTTCAGCCATTACTAATCTCAAAGTTGTTCACTGGAACGGTTCGCAATGGGACAATATGGGTGGCACGCCGACAGGTAGTACTTCTGCTGGAGATGTAGTGAGTAGTGTTGCTTTTACATCGTTCAGCCCTGTTACAATTGGTTCAACCAATCAGGCCGAGAATCCGCTTCCTGTTCTCTTTAGTAGTTTTGGTGGCAAACCTATAACCACTGGCACCCAGCTAACCTGGACTACAGCCGTTGAAAAAGATGCAGATTTCTTCGCAGTCGAGTACAGCCGCGATGGCAAAGTGTACGAGCCACAAGGATATGTACAGGCTAAAGGAAATGCTGTTACTACGTCCGCCTATGCATTTGTGCATGAAACTAAAGATAAGGGTGTTCGCTACTATCGTCTCAAGCAAGTTGACTTCAATGGAAGCTACATCTATAGCGATGTGATTGCGGTTCTACTTGGCAATAACAACGATCTGACGCTGAGTGTATATCCGAATCCGCTATCGGGTACGGTCCTTAATCTAGCAGTGAGTGGACTTGCCGATGCCGAAGAGGCAGAGGTTAATGTTAGCAACCTGATGGGACAGAGCATCCTGACCAGCAACCTAAACGGTAGTGCCGGAGGCCAAGTAACGCAGCAACTGAACTTGCCATCGGATATGGCTAAGGGTATGTATTTGGTTTCAGTCCGCCGTGGCAACAAGACCTATAATCAACGTCTTGTTGTGCGCTAGATATTGATCACTTTTAGTGGAATAGCAGTACCTTAAATTATTGACTTGCCCAACGAGGCCCCA
>CANHWS010000288.1 GCA_947464365.1 Cytophagaceae bacterium
GGCATTACTGCCATCGGCTGCCATAGGGGTGCAAAGCGGGCTCTGGGTGCAGGATGTACCATCGCCATAGAAGTAGTTAGGCTGGAGAAAGGTCATCGTTGGGTCGTCATTAAGGCGACAGTTGGCCACGATGCCATTAGCAGAGACAAACAGGTCGATGTTGGCCGAAAAGGACCAAACCCACCGTTGCCAAGCACCATTGTTCTGCTGCTGGCAGAGACTCGGGACAGCAGGGTCTGGGGTGGCGGTGTTATTGCTCCTGACGCCAAGGACTAGCACATTGCGGTTGGCATCCACAGGTTGATAGCTGTTTCCACGACGGGTATTGACCAAGGTCCATTGGTGAGGGTGGAATGCAATGCTGGCACCATTGACGTCGATGTTGACGAGGCCGATGTTTTTGGCCATGCTTCGGCCACCGATGGTCTTGAAGGCGGTATTGTTGGGTGTCCCGTTGCCGCTAAACGTTGGCACATAGAGCGGGAACTGGAACTTGGTCAGCGGGAGGAAGGTGGTATCTAGGGCACTTACGGGTACATCGGCCCCACGGAGGATGACCCCAGAAGGCAGCTCGACATTGAAGTTGAAGTTATAAACGCCTTGATCGAAGAACAGAACCCCACCACCAATACTGCTCAGGTAGTTTACGATGGTATCAAACACGAGGCTATCAACATTACCGCCAACTACTAGGTTTGCCCGGAGACCACCGTCCACAATGGTTGTCCAGCGCAAGGAGTCTGTCCAGTGCTGCGGCGTGTGTGAGGCTGGGTAGCGGCTGAGGTAAGCGTTATCTGTAGGATAGAAGGCAGGTTGGGCAAAAGCCTCAGTGCTTAGTAGAAGCCCTTGAAGCAACAAGAAAAGGGTTGCGAGGCCAAAGATGGGTTTGCGCCAAGAGATTGGCAATGTGGATAGATATCCTTTCATACGAAAGCGTTCGGGGTCTTAGATTGGCCTTAGTGGATTATTACAGCTAAAGAGCAGGTTTGGCCTCAGGACGTTGGTACTGGCAACCAAACAATTTACAAATCAAACCAAAAATGAGCGGATTGATTCCTCTAGCCTTGGTATTAGGGCAATGAAAATGGCCAGCACGGCTCGGGAAGCCGAACTGGCAAGCATTTGGTAAAGAAAGGCTAGGGACCTGGTGCCGAAAGGGTATAAACACCTGGTGCAGCTAGCAAAGTTCGAAGTGAGAGAGATAACCCGTATCAGGCTTCAGGGTTGGGTGGCAGGCTCCATCATTAACCAATACTTGACCCGATGGAACCTGCTACTCGTAGCATAGACAAGTCTGGCCCCAAAAGGGTTGCCTGACTAACCAGAAAAATTTTGTCTGCCGACCAATAGCATCGTTCAAGACCCTTCAGTCCAGTCCTAGCCTGATGGTCAGGAGAAAGAGACCATGGTTACTTTGCGGATGGACGGTGTATGGCCTTTAGCGCTAATCTTTTCGGGATTCAGACAAAAAACGATGACTAGGCTTGCTAATCCCCTTCCTATTTTTGTACCTAGTGGTTTCTGGCGCTGCAATGCCTGCCCACAGTTGTCTTGCCAATGGCAACAGCCAAATAAAAACACCTTTATACCTACACCAAATGCCCAACGCCCATACACATCCAGCCTTAAAGTCCTGGATCCCAGTGCCTGCTGATCATCAGTTCCCGATCCAGAACCTGCCGTATGGCATTTTCTCGACTGCGGATTTGAGCCCACGTGTTGGGGTGGCAATCGGCGATTATGTGCTTGATCTGCACGAAATAGCCATGTTAGACCTGCTAATCCCGGTGAAGGGTTTACCAGCCCGTGAGGTATTTGCCCAGCCTAGCCTGAATGCGTTTATGGCCCTTGGCCCTGCTGTTTGGTCGGCCACCCGTGGCGCCATCAGTAGCCTACTCAGCACCAATAACACGACCCTTCAGCACAACCAATCCCTCAGGGATAAGGTGCTCCTACCCCAATCTGAGGTCCAGATGCACCTACCAATCCAGATTGGGGACTATACGGACTTTTATAGCAGTATGCAGCATGCCACAAACGTCGGCATCATGTTCCGTGACCCTGCCAATGCCTTGCTGCCAAACTGGAAACACATTCCCGTAGGTTATCATGGGCGGGCAAGTAGTGTTGTCGTGAGCGGCACAGATCTGCATCGCCCGCAAGGGCAACTAAAGGGCCCAGCGGATGCAGTACCGAAGTTTGGTGCCTCCCGCAAACTGGACTTTGAGTTAGAGATGGCCTGGGTCGTTGGTGTGGGCAATCCACTGGGGCACCCAATCAAGGCGGACCAATGGCGGGACCATGTGTTTGGCTTCTGCATCTTTAATGACTGGAGCGCACGTGATATCCAGTCATGGGAATATGTGCCTTTGGGACCCTTCTTGGGCAAAAACTTTGGCTCGAGTTTGTCGCCATGGGTGGTAACGGCTGAGGCCCTGACTCCCTTCTTGATCGAAGGTCAGGAGCAAGATCCCGAAGTGCTGCCCTACCTCCAGACCAGCGGACCTACACATCTGGACATCGAGCTGGAAGTCTGGCTGCAACCTGCGGGAGGCCAAGCCCATAAGATCAGCCAGAGCAACTACAAACACCTATACTGGAGTGTGGCCCAACAATTGGCGCATCATACGGTAAATGGTTGCAATATGCGGCCAGGTGATCTCTGTGCCAGTGGCACCATCAGCGGAACCGAGCGCAGCAGCTGGGGCTCATTGCTAGAGCTGAGCTGGAACGGAACCGAACCTATCACCCTGCCAGATGGAGCTACCCGCACCTTCCTAGAAGATGGCGATACCATCATCATGAAGGCCTATCAGGACCTCAACGGCATCCGGATTGGCTTTGGGGAAGTGAGGGGTACAATCCTGCCTACTGTATCCTAAAGGTAAGGCAGCCAAGCAAGGCACACCAAGTAGCCAGATCCTGAAAAGCCCATTATCTTCTTTATCTTTCCGGCCTAATACGCACTAGAATGACCAATATATTGCCCATCACATTGATGCCCCGCCTATCCACCAAGACGGTTACCCGACTTAGCAAACTGGCTTATGCTAGTCTATTGTCCGCTGTTTTGGCCCTGCCACAAGGCCCCGCACAGGCCCAACAAGCGGATGCGAAACACCCCATCGCCTATATGCAGGCCATTGGTGACCGCATCATTGCCAACACGCCGTTTGCCTTCACGCTCGGCACCAATAAGCCGAACAAGAAGTTTGATTTCGTGGACTTTGTTGACTTTGGCCGCACCTTGGGCAAGTCACAAGCTGCTACGGCCTACGCCTTTACCGATATTTCGGTCCTTCGGGATACGTCTATTGTGCTAGAGTTTGCCCACCCCGATGATGCCATCGTCTATGTTAATGGGCAGGCCATCTACACCAAGGCTGCCAAAGGCCCTGTCAAAATCGTTGCCCATGAGCGTGACGTTCAGCTGATGTCAGAAGCCAAGGTGAACCTACGGGCAGGCCGCAACAGTATCTTGGTCAAATCCACCTACAACGGCATCGGTCCCTGGATCTTTTATGTGCAGCCAAAAGGTGCCACCATCGAGTTTAGCGAGGTCAAGGGCCTGACAATCGGTCTAGACAAAACACCAAACATCACCCCCGAAGTCTCAGCCCTAAGCAATTGGCTGATTCTAGGCTCATTTCCGCTTAAAGGTCTATCGACCAAACAAGGACCTGAGCTGGCACAAGTCGCAGGCCAAACCTACGCCCCTGTTTTTGGCCAAATGTATGCTGGCTATCAGAATGAGGCTATCACCTGGGTACTGCCACGGGTTGAGGTGATGGGTGGTTTGATCAACTCGCACCCTTTGTGGGGGACCTATTATACCTACAACTACCATGCTGCTGGTGTCGCTTGGGCGATGTCGCACCTGGCCAAAGCCTCGGGCAACAACAAGTACGATGCCTTTAGCCACCGCTACTGCGACTGGATCCTGAACAATAAAGCCTTCATCGGCTATCAGGTTAACACCCTTAATGGCTTTAGGTCAGCCCAGCACCACCAGTTCAACACCCCTTTGTTGGACTTCACGACGGCCCCAGCTATGCCTTTTGTCTATCAGCTAATGCAGCGGGATGAGTTCGCCCATAAGCCCCTGTACCGCGAATTCGTCGATAGCATCAAGAAGTATGTGATGACCGAGCAGGTTCGCCTACCAGATGGCACCTTCACCCGCCAAACGCCCGAAAAATATACCACTTGGGTCGATGATATGTTCATGGGCATTCCGTTTTTGGTACACGCCGCTTTGGAGGCCCAAACCCCTGCAGAGCAAAACAAGTGGTGGGATGAGGCAGCCAAACAGGTTATCGGGTTCAACAAAAACGTCTATGACAAACCGGCTCAGCTCTACC
>CANHWS010000289.1 GCA_947464365.1 Cytophagaceae bacterium
ACAACTGTGGTTACGATCTTGCCAGCCGTGTTGGGTGTGACCAAAACTGGACCTAATGCGTTTTGTGTAGGGTCCAGCATCACGAATACCGTTACGCCCATCGGGGTGAACCCGGCCTTGGTACGCTACCGCTGGACCAATGGTGACACAACAGCTACCACCACCATTAGCCGTACCGGCACCTACGGCGTTACCATGTCAGTCGGTAGCTGCAACCTAGACCTGTTCTATTGGGTCGACTCGTTACCACTGCCGAATTTGCAAACAAATGGCCCTGGGGTGGTTTGCACTAACGATCGTCGTTTTGTCATCAACATTTCTCGTCCGGAAACTCCTCGCCAGATCATCACCGTCCGGCACATACCAGATCCCTTCATTAACTATACGGGATCAGTATTTTTAGGGGCAGACTTCTTCCTTGTACGCTTCTCAATGGTCGGCACCCCCACCTACCCTGTGATCTCAAAGTTTGTGGTTACAGTCTTTGATAGTACCACAGGATGCTCCAAGTCCGACACAGTCCTAACTACGATCAACGAAAGCCCCTTGCCATTCCGCCTTACACGGTCTGGTCCATTGGCCATTTGCGAGGGTGGCAACATCCTGCTGACCGGCCCTGCCCTATTGCCTGGCCAACGTTATCTATGGTCCACAGGTGCTACTAGTCAGTCGATTGTTGTGAGCACTGCAGGGCGGTTCCGCCTTTCGGTCATCAACCCGAACGGCTGCACTGAGGCAGACTCAGTCACCACCACCTTGTTGCCCTTTGACAATGGCAATGCAGGCCCTCCGCGAACCGTATGCGCCAGTGATAGTTTCCAGATCCTGAACACCACGAGCGGTGGTGGTAGGTTAAGGGTTTTCTTCGAGGACTTTTATGATACACCCGCCAATCCGCCAGCCTCGGTAACCTTTGATCTATCCACTTTGGCGGCTGCAAGGCTAACGTTCAGGGTCAACCCCGGTGCAACCTTCCCTTTCCGTATCGGGATCAAGAAAAACATCAGCAGTTTAGTCAATGGCTGTGTCCGCTTTGACACCACCTACATCACGGTGCAAGAGGGCCCCACAGGTGTCAAAATCAAACGTGCCAGCAATGCCATTTGTGCAGGGGATAGCCTAAACCTAGTAGCAGGCCTAAGCCAGATTGGCAATGCCAACCCAACCTATAGCTGGACGTTTGGTGGGCTGCCCATCTCGACCGACACCATAGTGCGTGCCAGCCGAGCGGGTCAATACATCTTGCGGGCTAGTATCGGGCTTTGCACCGTGGCCGATACCTTTAACCTCATTGTCAACCCGCTGCCAAGCCTGACTGCAGGGCCTGACTTTATACTCTGTTATGATGCCAAACGCCCACTAGGGCCTAGCCAAACTGCCGAGCCCAACGTGGCCTACCGCTGGAGCTCCGTGCCTACCAATCCGATTGATGGTCGGTTGCTGTTAGCAGATAGCAACGTCCTAAACCCCGAGTTTGACCCATCAAGAGCCAGTAGCAGCAACGGGGCTGACACTTTGATCCGGAATTACCGCTTTGCCCTCCGCTCGACCAATAACTTGACGGGATGCACCGCACTCGATACTGCCACAGTAACCCTGTTACCATCGCCAGTGGCGCAAGCTGGTGCAGATCAAAGCATTTGTTCGGGTGGGATTCTATCACTTGGCAGCCCCAAACGTGTAGGACATCGATACCGCTGGGCGCCTAGTCTTGGCCTCAGCAGTGATACTGTCGCCCAGCCCGTTTGGTCTTACAGCCACAGCCGTAATGTGACCGATACCTTGCGCTATGTGCTAACTGCTGAGCAAACCACCGTGATCCCTAGTGGTGGTAGCTTTGTCTGCACAAAAACGGATACCATCATCCTGTTGGTGCGGCCTAAACCTCGCTTCAGGATAGCGGGCAATGCCTCTGTCTGCCCAGGGGTGCAAGGTGTGCCCTACACCGCCCTCGATACCAACAGCGTTACTTGGCAATGGATCACGGACGAGGGCTCGATCGCCTTTGGCCAAGGGCAGGATAGCATCACGATCAACTGGCCCAACATCCGCAAAACGCAGAGTTATGTCAAGGCCATTAGCCGCAGCATTTATGGATGTAGCAGCGATACCATGCGGTTTGCGGTGCGTGTCCTCCCGAAACTAGAGCCAGGCATACCAATTGGCGATACTTCCATCTGCGCCGATGCCAGAACTACCACATACCAAGTGCCACGCTCACCTGGGTCGGTCTATACCTGGACGATCAACGGGGGGCAGATCCTGAGCGGCAATGGCAGCAATCAGGTGACGGTACAATGGGCTGGTATTGGCATACATACCATCTGGTATCGCGAAAATGTCACTGCTGACACCATTTGCGAGGGTAATTCCCCCTTCAAACAAGTGCGGGTCAACCCCGTGCCGTCAGCAGCTCGTATTGTCGGCACCCGTACCTTCTGCGGAGCCCAACAGGCTGTTGCTTATTCGGTTCCTGGCTTTGCAAATAGTCGATATGACTGGCGTGTGATCTCGCCAACTGGCACGGTCGTCTTTGCTGGCCTTAGCGATAGCCTCATCAACCTCAACCTGAGCACTCCTGGCGATTACCGCCTATCCGTACGTGAGTTAACGGCAAAAGGTTGTGCTGGCCCGCTGAATTTGGATTCCGTTTTGATCAATGCGCTGCCACAAGCCCTAGCAGGGACTGACCGCACGATATGCAGTAACTCTAGCACCACCCTCGGCAGTGGGTTATTTCCTAACCCAGCCCTGACTTATACTTGGTCGCCCAATACCTACCTCAGCAATAGCAACAGCTTCAGGCCACAATTTGCCGCCCCAACACTCGGCAGCACGGGTGGGCAGTTGCGCTATATCCTGACAGTCCAGAACCGTAGCACAGGATGCAGCAGCCAGGATACGGTCTTTGTCAATGTCAACCCAGAGCCGATCAAAAACGGTATCAACACCCTCCTGACCGCATGCCAAGGAGATGCCATTGGGCTAGCCTTGCCCGGCACGGTGGGCTATACCTATAGCTGGCAACCTGCCACATTCCTTGTTGGCGGCAATACGGCCCAGCCTACTTTCCGCCTGCCAAACCGAGTGCGGCGAGATAGTACCCTTTCCTTCATCAGCACAATCACCGACACCACCACTGGCTGCATCGTTACAGATACGGTGCAGGTGCAACTCTACTCTCGCCCTGTTGCCGAGCCGCAAAAGGATACTAGCTTCTGTGCTGGAAACGAAATTTTGCTCGGCACCCGCAGACCAGCTTCTGGCGTTAGCTATAGCTGGAAACCTGCCCAATGGTTTAGCAGCCCTAACCGTAGTGACCCCTGGGCTTGGTGGCCAACTCAGCTCGGCCCAGCCAGTTCTCTCAAGCGAGATACGACTATCACGATCACGATGATCAAAACCAACGACTGGACTGGCTGCCGAGACAGCACCACCTTTAGGCTAACTGCCCGTGTGATGCCCAGTTCACAAGTAATTGCGGATACCGCAATTTGCGAGGGTGAAGAGATCATTGTCGGGCTGCCACCAACCCCGACCTATCGATACCGTTGGGTCGGCGCCAGTGGTCTCAGTAATGATACTATATCACAAGCTAGTTTCCGTGCCCCTATCCTGCAGAACGGCTCTTCCGATAGTCTAGTACGGCTCCTCGCCTACAAGTTCAATCGGCAAACGCTTTGTTCACGGCTTGATACCCTGTTGGTCACGGTCAAACCCAAACCTAGGTTTACCCTCTCTTCGGGTGATACCATCATCTGTGCAGGCCAGCCGCTTTTGATAGATGTCTCGTTTGCAAATCCTAACCTGTTGACTGACTTTAGCTTGACACAGGATGGCCAACCAATACCCGTGACCTACCCTATTCGGATCAATACCGACAATAACAGTGGCAGCCCAATCGTGCGGCGGATCAGCTTCTTGGCGGAAAGTGGATTTCCTAGGCCCGGTGGCATTTGTGCTACTGAGCAAGCCATCAACGTGACGATAAGACCGATGCCAATGGTTTCGCTTGCGGACAACAACCCATGGCTATGCCCTGGCAAGCTGGCAGGTCAGCGTTATCAAGCCCAGTCCAACAACACGCACCTAAACTATACCTGGAGGGTCGAAGGTGGAGGTCTTGTCCGTCGCGATAGCAATGCCGTAATCGTAAGCTGGGATCCGGAACTAAACCCAGATACCTATAGGTTGATCGTCGTCGGAACCACCCCTGACGGCTGCCAAACATCAGAGGCAACCTTTACCCCTCGCCTTGACCCATTGGCATCTGACCCTAATTCGGGTTGTGATGTTGCTGACTACTTCCCATCGATCTTGCCTAATGTCATCACCCCAGACGTGGTAGATG
>CANHWS010000290.1 GCA_947464365.1 Cytophagaceae bacterium
CAGTTGGTACTAGTGCCATCACCGGGACATTTGATGCTGCGGCAAGCTCGCCACAAGGCTACATCATCGTACGCAAAATCAATGCTGATCTCGCTAGTCAAGACTTTCCTGTTTATGGTCGTACTTATTCCGTTGGCGAAACCATAGGATCAGCAAGGGTCGTCGCAATCAATAACGCAAGCACCAGGTCCTTTTCGGATAACATCAGCACCTGTGGCACCTATTATTATGCAATCCTGAACATGAGCAACGGGACAGCGACCTGTGCTGGCTATAATGTGTCAACACCCCTTAAACGAAATACCACCAACTTGGTTTCCGTCGGTGGTGCAATAGCAGGTGGCAACACCCTCTGTACTGGCGACACCCCTCCCACGATGTCAGTTTCGGGTCATACTGGTGCCATTGTCAAATGGCAAAGCGCTACAAACACTGCCTTTACCGCAAATCTAACCGATATCAGCCATACGGGAACAAGCTATACCCTACCACGTGTACCAAGTCAAACCACCTACTACAGGGCCGTGGTTCAGTTGGGGTCGTGTGCTAGCCAAAATGCAACCTATACCACAGTTTCGGTACTTACAGATCCATCTGCCACCATCTGGACCGGTAGCACAAATACAAGCAGCATCGTCTGCAACAACTGGAGCCTTGGCAAACCAATCAACACCACCAATGTAACGATCAATGGAGGTACCACGACCCCAACCCTCAATGCAGACCTGACGGTCAATAACCTCAGCTTTGGCGCCAGCAATCCTGCGACAGCTTCACTCAACCTCAATGGTAGCACCTTGACGGTTAATGGTACACTTACACTAGGCACCAACTCGGCCCTATCAGTCAACAATGGCACCCTCGTGATCAATGGCCCAGTCTCTGGCACTGGAACCCTCACGGGTGGCAGCACAGCCAATATCACCATCGGCGGCAGCGGTGCTTTTGGTGACTTGACCCTAGCTAACAATACTAACCTCAATAACCTAACCATCAACCGTGGTGGCCAAGTCATCAACCTCAGTAGCAACCTAACGGTCAATGGTGCACTTACAATCACGAATGGTACCCTTTCCGTTGGTGCCAACAGGGTTTTGACACTGAACGGAAACATCAACATCAGCCAGCCAATACGCGTGACGGGTAGTAGTGAGCTCAGCATCGGTGGCAATGGTACTATCAGCAATAGCCTAGTTTTTGAGTCGGGTTATCGGCAGATTAACAACCTAACGATGAATAGGGCCAACACCACACTCACACTAGGCTCTAATCTTGAAGTCTTCTGGAACTGCAATGTCACAGCTGGCACTTTAGCTGTCGGCAGCAATACACTCAGCATTAGTGGATTTGCAGACTTCACGGGCGGGAAAATTGCCGTGACCTCAGCATCAAACATCACGATGGGTGGCGGTGGCACCCCCCCATTCTTTACGTTCGAAATGGGGAGCAATACCATCAACAACTTTAGCTCCAGCAAATCAGGCACAACCACCTTGGCTTCAAACCTGACAGTGGCCGGCACACTCAGCATTCCGAACTTAGCCATAGGCAGCAATACCCTTACGGTCAGCGGACCTATTGCCGCTGCAACCACCTTCTGGGGGACCACTTTGTCAAACTTGCTCATCAATGGCACTGGGACCATTTCGTCGATAGCTTTTGAGAGCGGTCAGGCCAACCTCAACAACCTGACCATTAGCCGCTCAGGCACATTAGCTTTAGGCAGCAGCCTTGCTGTCAACGGTACGTTAAGCACCACAAATAGTGCCATTATATCCATAGGCAGTAATTCGTTGACCCTTTCTGGTGCCATCAGTACGCCAGCATTTGCTGGCACCAATAGCTCCAATCTCTTTATCACAGGCAGTGGGACTATTGACAACCTGACATTTGCCTCTGGCAACCGTAACCTCAATAACCTTACGATCAACCGGGCAAATGCCAACGTGACTTTAGCTACTGACCTAAATCTCAATGGCCTGATGACCCTAACTAGTGGTGATCTCAACCTCAACGGCAATACCCTAACACTTAGCGGAACCGCAACTGGGTCAGGACTCTTGAGAGGTTCTGCCACCTCTAACCTCAGCATCCTAGGTACAGGAGACCTTGGGACCATACAGTTCCGGACAGCCAATGCCGTCCTGAATAACCTAACCATTAACCGGACAAGCACAGGCATTGCAACGTTGAACTCTAACCTCCAGATAAACGGTAACCTAACGTTTAATAACGGGATATTGGTCAGCGGAATGAATGTCATTACCTTGTCCGGCACCGGTGCCGTTGTCAACGAAAGCATCAACAGCTACCTACGTGGAAAACTAAGTGTGTCCCGTACTGTAGCCCAAAATGCAACTGCTACCTTTTCAGGCACGGGTATCGAGATTAGGGCTACAGGTGCGGCACCAGGAATTACCACCGTGGTCAGAAACACATTTACGCCATCCATCGGTAACGGTAACCAAGGCATCAGACTCACCTACACCATCACACCCACCCTCAACACTGGACTCAATGCCCAGCTCAGGATTAGGTACTTTAATGATAGCTGGGGGCTAAATGGTCGGTCCAGCAACAAACTTTGTTTCTGGCGATCTACAGATGGCGGTACCGTCTGGTCCAAACGTGGATACACTGCCAAGGACCTCGGAACCAACCAATATACCCTTGATGGCATAGATTCTTTCAGCGACTGGACACTGGGTGATCCACAGGCTTCACCGCTCCCAGTCGAACTCTTGAGCTTCTATGGTAAAGCCACCGCAGAGCAGGTAAACCTTTACTGGACAACGGCGTCAGAAAGGAATAATGCAGGTTATAAAATTGAGCAAAGCGAAGATCAAATCAGCTGGAAATGCATAGGTTTTGTTGCAGGGAATGAAAATAGCTCTACCTTAGAGCAACATAATTGGTCAGGCCACACCCACCTTAAATCCGCCTATTATAGAATAGTCCAATCTGACCTCGACGGGACCAGTAAAGTCTATTCGGCCATTTATCTAACCTCCATCTACGAAGGCGACATAAGCCTCAATACCTACCCTAACCCAACAACGGATGTACTGAACATTAGCTACCATACGTTGACCGACCAAACAGCTGAGCTGTACTTGGTAAATCAATTAGGGCAGGTAGTGATAAGCCAAGTAGCACAACTATTATCAGGCTCTGGCCAACAATCTATTGATATGCGAACACTGCCTCCGGGCATCTATATACTAAAAGCCGTCTTGCCGGATGGTGCCAAAGCCCAAAGCTGGCGCATCACAAAACAATAAGCTTCAAGACCATTTATTCAGGTTTAAACTTGCTAAAGCCACCCCTCTTTGAGGGGTGGCTTTTTGTTGGAGGAGTTGGGAAGCACTGATTTGGTTGTACATCAACCCATATGCAAGCAAAAGAAACCACAACGATGTTATCAACAACAAGACTTTGGGTATATATCATAATCGGCGACCTGCAACCCGTGATAAAATTTCGGTTGGGCATTTAGGTAAAACAGAGCAAGGATATATATCTTATTGCTATGCTAACCAAAAGGACAGCTAAACCTAATCATTAATAAATGATGTCATCTTCTTTCTTTAGACTTGTAATGCATATCGTACGGGCGTTTTCTGATTAGATCGACACATTGGCACAAGGTTATTTAGTTAATATATTCTGGAAGTTACTGCCAGAACTTAACGAAAAATGAAATTGGTAGGCGCATAGCTTCACTTACCTATCTTTCCTCCTGAGCGAACAAAAATCAAAGGTCAGGATAAGCAATGCTCCAGAGTAATTCAACATGGATTAGGAGATTTTCTACAACACAGAAGTCAATACAATCTCGTTCATTACTAGTAATCGACGTTCCAGATCTTGTTAAAAGAGCTATGATTAGATAATGTTAATGACTGCGAATCAACCCTATAGAGTAATCAAGAGAGACTAAACATAGGCATCGCCCAACTCATCCAACAATTTTAAAGAGGCACTGAAACTGATTTGTCTAGGTTATTAAAAAAGGGCACTAGGTCAGTTAAGCCCTAATGCCCTTTTCGAGAAGCGTTAAATCCCCTTCCTTACAAATGAATCACCTCGCCATAGGCAGCGGCAGCGGCCTCCATGATGGCTTCGCTCATTGTTGGGTGCGGGTGGACTGACTTGATGATCTCGTGGCCTGTGGTCTCGAGTTTACGAGCAACAACGACCTCAGCGATCATCTCTGTCACGTTGGCGCCAATCATGTGGGCACCTAGCCACTCGCCATACTTAGCATCAAAGATGACTTTCACGAAGCCATCCTTAGCACCAGCAGCACTAGCCTTTCCAGAGGCGCTGAACGGGAACTTGCCTAC
>CANHWS010000291.1 GCA_947464365.1 Cytophagaceae bacterium
CGGAAACGATTGGCGTCGATTTCCTTACGCAGGTCTTTGTTGGTGGCTGCGATGATCCGGACATCCACAGTGATTTCTTTGTCGCCCCCGACCCTTGATATTTTGTTCTCTTGTAACGCTCTGAGGACTTTTGCCTGGGCGGACAGCGACATATCGCCAATCTCGTCCAAGAACAAAGTGCCGTTATGCGCCTGCTCAAACTTACCAATATGCTGTTTAAGGGCACTGGTGAAGGCGCCTTTTTCGTGACCAAAGAGCTCACTCTCGATCAGCTCAGACGGGATGGCAGCACAGTTGACCACAACCAAAGGCGCATTGACCCTCGGGCTATTTTTATGGATTGCCTTGGCCACCAACTCTTTGCCAACACCATTAGGCCCTAAGATCATGACCCTCGCATCCGTAGGGGCTACTTTAGAGATCGCATCCCGGACACGCTCAAGAGCGGCACTCGTTCCAACGATATCACTTTTGCCGCTGATTTTTTGTTTCAAGGTTTTGGTCTCGACAACGAGCACACCACGATCTAGCGCATTCCGGACCGTAACCAAAAGCCTGTTCAAGTCTGGTGGCTTAGGGATAAAGTCAAAAGCACCTAGTTTGGTGGCCTCTACTGCCGTCTCGATTGACCCATGCGCCGAGATCATGATAAACTGTGTCTCGATGCCGTCTGCTTGGGCCTTTTGCAAGAGCTGGATACCATCCATCTTGGGCATCTTGACGTCACAGAGGGCTACGTTATAGACCTTCTGCCGCAGCATCGTGAGGGCCTCTTCGCCGTCTTTGGCTTCGTCCACGTTATAGTTCTCGAACTCAAGGATCTCTTTGAGGGTGGACCGGATGGCGCGTTCGTCGTCAATGATCAGGAGGTTGTATTTAGGCATGCAGGGTATCTGATGGTGGGGGGTAGGGTAGAAGGGCACAGTTTGTCAGGTGACATCGCTGCCGCCGCTAACATAATTGGGCTATGCAAGTTAGGTGCCAAGATTTTGGTTGGGGTGGGATTTTGGTGGGTGGTGGCGGCTATGGCACCTTAGTGGCGATTACAGTTGCTTGAATAAGGCTGGATTGGATCCCTAGTGTAAGGCCCCTTCTGCAATTTAAGTTTCCGTCTTCTAAAAACGCAAAAACCACCCCACCAAGCAAGTCAGTGGGGTGGTCATGATATAAACACAGCTAGTATAAACCTTTACAACGCAGCCAAGATACCGCCATCAACATAGATGACCTGGCCATTCACGAAGTTGCTGGCGTCAGAGGCCAAGAATACTGCAGCCCCGGCAAGCTCATGTGGGTGGCCCCAACGAGCGGCAGGGGTCCGGTTGATGATAAAGCTGTTGAACTTCTCGTCATCCTGTAGGGCTTTGGTCAGCTCAGTGATATAATAGCCTGGCCCAATGGCATTGACCTGGATGTTGTGTTTCGCCCACTCAGTAGCCATGTTTTTGGTCAGCATCTTGAGGCCACCTTTGCTAGCTGCGTAGGCACCTACGTTTTGGCGACCAAGCTCGGACATCATCGAGCACATATTGATGATCTTGCCATGTTGCCGTCCGATCATGCGTTTGGCGACGACTTTGCTAACCCGGAATGGGCCACTAAGGTTAGTCTGGAGGACCTCGTCAAATGTTTCGTCAGGGCAGTCTTCCAGCGGGACGCGACGGATAATACCAGCGTTGTTGACCAAGATCTGAATGGGGCCAACTTCGGCTTCTATTTTGGCTACCCCTGCCTCGATATCGGCAGAGTTTGTGACATCAAACAGATAGCCAGTGACATTAAGACCCTCTGACTTGAGGGTAGCGATGGCAGCATTGAGTTTGTCGGCGTTGCGGGCGTTCAGCACCAAGGTTGCGCCTGCCTCGGCAAGGCCACGTGCGATGGCTAGGCCCAGACCTTGGGTCCCGCCAGTTACTAAGGCTACACGGCCAGTAAGATCAAATAGTTTGTTAGACATGGTTGGTATATGAATGCCACTTTGGGCAATGATAAAGCGTTTTTGGGTCTTGTTATTGTGGGGCTAATTGGAGGATAGCTCTTGGATCTAGCGCGCTAGTTTGCCAGTGACTTCGCCCTTCATGACGGCTTCAACCTCGGCAACGGTGGCAAGGTTGGCATCCCCTTCGATGCTGTGCTTTAGGACACTGGCAGCCAAAGCGAACTCAAGGGCTTGTTTGTCATCCTGATAGGTGATAGCCCCGTAGATATAGCCAGCCGCAAAAGCATCGCCACCACCAATGCGGTCAACGATGGGGTTGATCTCCAGTGTGCCAGTTTTGTGAAGCACACCATCTTGGTAGATCATGGCCGACAGCGTGTTATGATTGGCCGAAACAGAGTTTCGTTTGGTGTTTACAACCTTCTTAATGGTCGGGTACTTCCCTTGAAGGGCAGCTGCAGCAGCGGTAAACTTATCTCCCTTCTCTAGTGTGATCTGGTAGCCCAAAACCTCCTCCATATCTCCTTTGCTGGCGAAAACGATGTCACAACCGGCAGCCAAGGCAGGCATGATTTCGGCGGCGGACTTGCCGTATTTCCAGAGATTTTTGCGGTAGTTGAGGTCTCCACTGACGGTGATGCCACGTTTGCGGGCCTCTGTCACACCTTGCAAGCAGACATCGGCAGCTCCTTGCGAGATGGCAGGTGTGATGCCTGTGAAGTGAAACCAGGTAGCATCCCCAAAAACAGCATCCCAGTCGATCATGTTTGGTTCGATGGTGGCAAAGCTGCTGCCAGCACGGTCGTAAACCACCTTGCTAGGACGAACGCTTGCACCAACTTCTAGGAAGTAAATACCCAATCGATCCCCGCCATAAACAACATGGCTCATATCCACACCATAAGTCCGGAAGAGGGCTGTCGCCGCATAACCCATGTCATTATCAGGAAAGCGTGTGACGTGAGCCGCAGGGATGCCGAAGTGGGCAAGTGACAAGGCTACATTGGCCTCGCCACCGCCATAGGTGACGTCTAATTGGCGTGCCTGGACAAACCTTGAGTGATTAGGGGTGCTGAGGCGAAGCATGACCTCGCCGAGGGTGATGACTTTGGGTGGTTTCATTAACTAAAGCAGGATGCGCAGAGGCATGTTATTGGTCTATAGTAGCACCTATCTGCACCATTTGGTTGGCCTGATAGGATTGGCAAGACAAACATAACCCCTAGCTGCACGTTTGCCAACACTGGGTTTGCAAATGGCTACTAGGGGTCTTGTCAATTGAGTAAGCTAACCTTATTTCTTTTTGTCGCTTGGTTGGTTCTCGTGGGCCGGTACAACAAATTTCTTCTGGATGACTTCAAAGTTGTGGGTCATATTGGTGCGGCCAGAAAGGTTCTGGACAGGCATATCCTCAATACCGAGGGTGTCACGGTCCGCCTCGGACTTGATGAAGGCAACTTTATAGTCGGTACCTGCGATCACGTTCACAAGGCGATAATTACCATTGGCGTCGGTCTTGATTAGGTAGTCGCAATCGTCAAAATCCCAGTGGGTGACAGCCATCGTCATGTTGGCAAGTGGTTTGCCACCTGCGCCAACGGCACGGCCTGTGATTGTAACGTACTCTAGCTTGACAAGCTTGAACAAATCGGTCTTGCCAAAGCAAGAGTTACGCTCGGCGGCAATGTAGCTTTCGCGTTGACCCTTGTTGTTGATCTCGTAATAGTTGATTTCGTCTCCTGGAGAGTTGTAAGGCAAGCCAGCGTTCCGCACGTTGCTGAACCGACCTGTTGTGGCGTCATAGTTGGCACGGTAGATATCGGACCCGCCGACACCATCAGACCGACGGCTACAGAAGAAGAATTCTTTTTGGTCGTTCGTGATAAAAGGAGCCATGTCATCCTCGCTGCTGTTGTTGATGTCATTGCCCAAGGCAACAGGCGACGACCAGCTACCATCCTTGCCTTTGGTGCTGCTGAAAATGTCAAGGTAAGCACGCTTAGGGAACTTGGTGAAAAACACGCGGTTGATGTCTTTGTTGAAATAGGCATCGACCTCTAAGTAGCTATTGCTGACACCTAGTGTATAGTTGATCGGCTCACGCAGTTGGCCTTTGAAGCGCTCAGAGACCAATAGTTTGCCATCGAGGGCAGCGCCATGCTTGAAGATCAGGACGAAGTTGTCATTGTCGAGGAACTGTAGGCTAGTATAGTCTGCCGAGCCAACGTCTTGTGTTGTGAGTAGCTGTGCTTGACCCCAGCGTCCGTTTGCAAGTTTGTTGCTGTAATAGATTTTGGATGTGTATTCGCCGTCATACTTTGGCTGCTCGCCAGCGACTGGGCGACGGCTGGTGAATACCAAAAATGAGCCATCAGCAGAGACCAA
>CANHWS010000292.1 GCA_947464365.1 Cytophagaceae bacterium
CGGCATAGCGTTACCAGATGTCCTGCCCCAGTAAGCACATAGTTGAGGTAGTTCAGCTTCTGGTCCGAAACCGCAATGACCAATAGTTTGCCCCTAACCAGGTTTTGTGGCTGGGCCTTAACCCGCTTAAAGCTGAGGGCAATCGTCCAGCGATGGCCACCAGAAGCTACTGGCTTAACCTTCAGCGACCCACCCCAAGCAGCAATTAAGTCGAGTGCATACCGAAGCCCCACATACGGGATCTGGTAGCTTTTGGGCAACTCCTTAATCCGGTCGAGGTAGTCATCAGCCAAGATATAGTCCTGATAGTCTGGGATACTGTCATTGGTATCCTCGATCTCGAAATGCAGGACGATGTCATCCTCGCTTTGTTCGTTGACGTTAATATTGATAGCGATCAGCCCACCATTGGCCCTCAGGAAAGCCATTTCGGTAACGCTTAGCAAGATGGTCTGCAACACGGCCTGATCGTATGCCAGCTCGAGGTCTGGGTCATTCGTGATCTCTGGGTCGATGTTGATCGTAACAGGTGTCAACCGTTCGTTGGCCATCAGCTGGAGCGGATGCAGCTGTTGCCACAGGTCCTCATTGATCCGATTGCGCGACTCGGTCATCACCAGCTTTTTGTTCAGGATATCTGACGCCGAGGTGAACTTATTAAGCGCATTGTTGATCGAGAGCCCAAGGATAATGAGGCTTTCCTGCGCCACAAAAAACGGATGGGTCGTATTGGCTGGTGCCACCTTCTGGAATTGCTGCCCCCAGATGCTAGGCCCCCGCAAGATGTGCCGATTCTGGAGTTTGACTTGTTGGGTCAGCAAGTCCATCAGCTTGTAGCCATGGTCTAGCGCAACTGCCAGTTGTTTGAGCTCAGTTGTTTGGCGTCTGATCTCGGTTTTGTCCTTCAGGATGATCATCCCACCGAGGCCATCTGGCATACCGAAACTAGACACCTCGAAATAGAAGGTCGTATTCTGTTTGTCGATCTCTTGGCTGTATGTTCCGTTTTGCCCATTGAGTGCCCCTTCGATGGCTGGGCCTATCAGCTGGCGGACTTCATACAAATCGATCAGCTCCATAACGTCCTGTCCGATATGTGCCACGATGCCCCAGAAACTAAACAGAATAGTCCGGAAACTATCATTCATCAGCCCCAGCCGATAGTCTGGCAGGACAAACAATATCCCCTCAGAGCTAGCCTCAAGTAAAGCACCTAGGGCAGTGATTTGCGGAATAAGCGAGGCACGGTGCATAACAGAAAATCAGATTGGTAAGTCCTCTAAAGCTTCTTAAGCGGTTTTGAGTCTGACACGCATCACCACACAGGATCAAACTACAATAAACGGCAGATTTGCGACTGGTGTAAGCCCAATGTTATCAAGTTTGCGTTTTTTCGGACAAAACGCCATTATCCCTGTAGCAAACCGATTGCTTCAAATTTATCAAACACCCATTCGGTATGGGGGGCATCCTTTAGTTCGTCGGTCAGGTCTTGGCCGGCCCAATGCTCATAGTGTTTGCCATTGCGCCATAGCCTCGAGTTGGTCACGTCAAAGATCTGGCCCTTGTAGGCTACCCAAATTTCGGGTTTGTCGGTCCCGTTGCGCAAGGCTAGCTGTGCTTTGGTATAGGTGCGGAGGGCCATTTGGTGTGGTGCTATAGGATTATTAGTGATGGGTATGCAGCTCTACCTCCTGACGGGTCCAGGCATTGTAGGGCAACGATCCACTTGCTGACGTCTGCAAATGTAGGCCAAATCAGCATACTGCTCAGACGTTTTGGTCTAGGCCTAGATCTGATGCTCGGTGTGGTCCAGACCCATAGGATGCCCTACCTTTGCTTGCCATATTCTGCTAGCATCTATGTGTCCTAGCGCATGATGGTTCTGTCTATGTCATCCTCACAATCCAGCCCCTTCATTGGCCAACCTAATGACCCTGAGCCAGGTCATGACCCATTGAGGGGCATCGTAAGCTGGTGGCTCGGTCGTTGGTTGGGCTACAGCCTTGGCTTGGTCGGGATGGGCCTGTTTGCTTACCTCCTACTGCACCAGATATCATTGGTTGGTGCCCCGGGTTGGGAACAGTTGCTAGGCTATGTAGTCCTGACTCAGTTGCTTTACTTCCTGATGTTTTTGGCAGATCTCGTGCGCTCAAAGCAAGGCGTTGGCGATCGCAAACATGCAGCCCAATTGCGTAACGACCTCTGGCATTTCGGTTTCCGACTGATGATGGGGCTGGCCTTGTTCCCTGTAATCTGTGTGCTGTTCCTGAACCGTAGCAAGTTCTAGCAACTAATTTAAGCCTCAAGACCTTGATCGGCTCTTGATCCTATTCCCTATCGGACGATGACCCGCAAGGTCTGGCTACTTTGCCCTGAATTGCCCCCCATTGGTCGGACAGTAAGCAGGTAGATACCTGGCCTCAAACCAGCTGGCATCCGGACTGATTGGCTGGCATTGTCGTTGATCACTACGGCCAAGACACGCCCGCTCAGGTCATGCCAAGTGGCACTTGCCCATGTCCCAGTTAGGCTGATCTGCCCCGCACCTAGGTCCACAGGGTTGGGGTAGGCGGTCAGTTTAGTTGGTTGATCCTGAGTCGCTAGGTCGGTGATGACCCGAGCGCGGCGGCCAAACACTGGCCTGATACATAACGGATGTTTGTCGGTCGTGTCGAGTTGCCAGTTACCGTTGAAGTTGTACCAGATTTTGTTGCCCGGTTCGGTATCGAGGTCAACCCCAACACGCACTTCGTTCTCGATGCCGACCCCTTGTTGCCAGCCGATGTAATAGGTCCCGGTATCGATCATGACAGGGCGGGCAAACGGAATGGTGGTGTAGCCATTGCGCATCATGGCCGGGGTAATGTTGACGCCGATATTGATATAGAATCGGTCAGGGATATTGGTCCGGACAGGTAGCAGGCGTGGCCAGACGTAGAGATTAAACGTGATGGTGCGGCCCGGGAATACGTTCTGGAGCGTTTTGGGGAACAACATCTTGATCGCCCTTAACGAGTCGCGGGTGCAGAGGCTGAACTGCTGCGCCATGCGGGCATTGTTGCCACCGGTCCAGCGGATAAGCTCAGCACTACCATCATCATAAGCATAGTAGTTACTCAGAGAGGTGACGGTGCTGATCGTATCGTTCAGCCGATAAGGGTTGTTCTGCGGATCTTGATCTGGCAGTGTGAAGGTGGTCACGAGGCTAGTCTGCCCAGTATCCACTGCGGGGCGGGCCAAAAATGCTTTCAGGGAGTCGAGCCCAGAGGTCGGCAGGCCAATCTCAACCCTCGCCTCTGGCACCCTAAATGGCCGCAAGAAGTTAAAGTACCCAAGCCCGGGAAACTCTGAGGTCAGCACCAACGGATCTTCAACCCGCTCAAGCTCGCGACCCGAGGCCGAGTCCGTAATAGTAGCCCTAATGGTATAAGGTACCTCTTGCGCCGTGCTGGTATAGTTGTTCTGGTTGCCAAAAGTCGTCTTTAGCGTGTCCCGCAGGTTGGTAGGGCAGAGGCCATTGGCAAAATGTTTCCGCGGAATAGCGGTGTAGGGATAGAACAAGTAGGGGCTTGCCGTGATGGCCGCAATGTCTCGGAACCGACGGCTGCCACCGCTATCCAGCGTATCCCGCCCGTAGTTGAGGTACACATTATCAACGTTAAAGACGTCGCCAGTGCCGTTGCGGCTACCGTAATTCACGAACCGAAACTGGAATCCATATTCTTGCCAATCCACACTGACGGGTAGGACCACATGCTTAAAAGCGGTCGCACCCTTTGTCGGGAAGGTGTCACCTAGCGTATGCCAGACCTGTGTCCAGGTGGTGTCTCGTGGTCGTTTATAGTAGAGGTTTAGGCTATCAAACAGCTCGGGCATTAGCTGGACGGCTGGCCCACCCGCTTGGTAGTCAAAGCTCAGGAACAAGGAATCCACCTGCGGAATCGGGATGCTGATCAGGTCGATCGGTAGGCAGGTGAGGGTGTCACAATAGCCTGCAATCCCGACCCGTACGGAGTCATAAGGGGTGCCACCCGCTGAAAGGCCATCAAACGTCGCAACCTGAAAGTTAGGCTGGTTGACGCCATAGGTGTTGTTTACAAAGGTGCCGCCGCGGCGTACCCATTTGGTGGTATCGACGTAGTACCTACTGTTGGCAAAATCGTCATAGAACCCATACCGCGGATCCATCTGGAGGGTATCCCGCTGGGTGACCAAGGTTCGTAATGGTCCCAAATTGGGTCGGCTTTTGGCTTGTTTAGCTCCACCATTTGCTCGGGTGGCCGCTTTACTTCGGTATCCTACAGAGGCAGCACTTGGCTGA
>CANHWS010000293.1 GCA_947464365.1 Cytophagaceae bacterium
ATGCTAACGTTAACGAGCTAGCAATCCTGTTCAACGCAGGTAACTTCAGCTCTACCACAGTCTATATGGACTCGCTTTACGGTCCGTCATTCACCCCGCCAGTGCGTGTGGGCCAAAATATGATTGACAACTTTGAAGGCACCCGCTTGATAAGCTACAATAGCATGACTGGCAGCATGTCGGTCGGCTTTAGCAACCCGACCATTAACGCTGACAACCCAAGCACAACTGTTGGTCGCTACATCCGGAGTGGTAGTACCCTAAACGATAAACTTGTCGGTACATTATCAGGTGTCATCACCGGTGCTGCAGATTACGTCTCTGGCTACAAGCAGTTTAGCATGAAACTCTACACCACTGCCCCTGTCGGCACCCCGGTTGAGCTTACTGTCCAGAACTCTGCCTTGGCTAAATATACCTACCCTGTTGGTCGCCATAGTGTCTATCGTGCCGTTACAACCGTGACCAATGCTTGGGAAACACTCGTCTTTACGTTTGTCAACCAACCATCGACAGCCGTGCCGACCCAGCAACTTGATCAGCTGGTCCTGAGCTTTGACAACAACAGCCTCAACAACGACACCTACTATTTTGATAACCTAGCTGGCCCTGGCCTAGTAGCGTCGACACTCCCCCTCACACAAGATTATCTCTGGACCAACTTCAACACGGTTGACAGACTTAAATTCCGTGGTGCAGATGGGTCAATTAGCAAGATCTTCAACTTCGCCCAAGGTGGTGGCAGCAGTGCTGATAGTGTTGCTCGCTACATCCGTAGTGGCGCTCAGTATGACGTGCTACGCTATAAGTGGGATGCCCCACTTAGCAATCTAGCCGACTACCGTGCAAACAACCGCAAGTTCAGTGTTAAGGTCTATAGCCCTGCTATTGGCACCCGTATCCAGTTCACACTTCAGGATACTGTTGCCTCCAAACTTGGCTATCCAAACGGCCGTTTTGCCGAGTTTACTGGCGTGACGACCACCAACAACCAGTGGGAAACTGTTGTCCTTGACTATGTCAACACCCCTGATGGCTCTGTAGCCAGTGTCAATGTTAACGAGTTGGTTATTTTGTTCAACTCAAATACATTCAGCCCTGTTACGGTCATGATGGAAGCGATTTATGGGCCAACATTTGTGCCTAACGTCGTGATCGGTGAAAACGTGATGGAGGATTTTGAAACCAATCGGTTGCTGAACTACAGCATCGTGACCGGTAGCTTCACCCAGCCACTAGCCAACCCTTTCCCAGATGCCAGCAACAGCAGCAGCCACGTCGGAGGTTATGTCCGGAACGGCGGTGTGCAGTATGACGTCATCGTTGCGAACCTAAAAGGGCCTGTCATCGGTATCAATGACTACGTTATTGGCAACAAAAAATTCAGCATGAAGGTCTATACCACTGCCCCTATTGGCACCAATATCGACCTCACGTTCCAGAATGCATCATTGGCTTTAGGTGGTTATCCTACAGGTCGTCATAGTGTCTATCGTGCAGTAACCACCGTTACCAATGCATGGGAAACCCTTGTCTTCAACTTTGACAACCAACCTGCACCAGGCACCCCAGGTGGCAACCTAGACCAAATGGTCTTTTCGTTCAACAACAACTCGTTCACGAACGCTTCCTATACCTTTGATGACCTTAAAGGCGCTGCCCTTAATGTGCCAGCTGCCCCGATCACCAACGAGTTCTTGTGGTCTAACTTCAATACTGTTGACTGGCTTGCAACCAAACTAGCTGACGGTAACTTCAGCAAAGTAGCTAACCCAGATATGTCAGCACCGACCAACTCCGATAACGTCGGACGTTACATCCGGAGCGGCAATCAGTATGATGTCTTGTTGTTCAAATGGGATGCGCCACTCAGCAACCTTGCTGACTACCGTGCCAATATCCGTAAGTTCCGTATCAAGGTTTATAGCCCAGCTGCTGGTACTCGTATCCAGTTCACACTCCAAGATAGTGTCCGGTCAAAATTCGGCTATCCGAACGGCCGTTACGGCGAGTTCACTGGTGCCACTACCAAAACCAACGAATGGGAAACTGTCGTCCTAGATTGGGTCAACACCCCAGATGGTGTAACAACTGCTGCCTCCGTTAACGAGCTAGCTATCCTCTTCAACGCAAACACATTCGCTCCGATCACGATGCACATGGATAGCCTATATGGCCCTGGGTTCACTCCCCCTGCCAACAATTGGGTAGGTGTCGAGAGCAGTGACTTTGCAAACGCTAACAACTGGTTCAAACACAAGGTCCCTGGCCGCAACGACACCATTTTTGTTGGTGCATCTGTGCCAAACAGCCCTTTGCTCAACCACGCCGTTAACGTCGCAGGTGTCAAGATTAGTGCTGGCGCAAGCTTGAGTATTGGTAACACTGGCGTGCTTGCTATCAATAGCAAAATCAGCAATATGGGTACCATTGCAGGTACTGGCGAGATCAAGCTAACTATGCCAAATACAACTACCGTAGGAGGCATACCTTCTATCGGAACCTTTACACTAGATGGTCCTACAAGGGCACGTCTGCTTAGTCCGATCAATATCTGGAACGAGCTCAATGTCAAGCAAGGCCAATTCGATCTGTCAGATTACGTCGTTAAACTGAAGTCAAACAGCAACGGGACTGCCCGTCTTGCCCCGATGGGTGTTGGTGCGAGCCTCTCGCGCGCAATCAACTTCTATACTGAGCGTTACCTCGACCCTAGCAAAGGCGGACCTAACGGTGCTTGGTTCTATGTAGCCGCACCGACAGTAAACGCACCTGTCAGCACATGGTCTTATGCTAACAACTACAACTGGGCAACCTACGATGCCAGCATTGACTCTGTCAACTCATCACTCTGGCTCTATGATGCCCTTAGCACATCGGTCCGTACCAATCGTGGTTTCGTTAAGCCAACTTCACCATCTCAGATAATAGGGCCTGGTGTTGGTGCACGTGTGTGGTTCTGGAGCAACTTCCTCAACAATGGTACATCGACCACATTTAGCCGTGGCACACCTCAAGTTGGTGACTTTACGTTCCGTAACCTGAAGTATTGTGCTTCTGGCTGTGCTTACACCTCTGACCTTGGTGGTGCAACCGATAATGGCTGGAACTTGGTCGGCAACCCATATCCGTCAAACATCGACTGGGATGCTGATGACTGGATCAGGCTCAATGTCGCTGATGCGATCTATGTCTTTAACTGGAGCGATGGCAACTTTGCCTCTTACGTTGGCGGTGTTGGTGTCAATGGTGGCACCTCTGTGATCCCGTCGTCTCAGGCGTTTTTTATCCGTGCTACTGCTGCCAATCCGCAGATGATCGCGACCGAAAATGTTAAGACAACTGCTACTGCTAGCTTCCTGCGTCAAGGTGCTATCAGCAACGTCCTCAAGTTGAAGCTCGTAGGCGCCAACAATAAGGCTGACGAAGCTGCCCTACGCCTACTTGCCGGTGCTACTGACCTCCTAGATGATCAGTTTGATGCCGTCAATATGCGTAGCGATAACGGTGTGGATATCTCTACTACCACCATCGATGGCAAAAACTTAATGATCGACGCACGGCCAATGCCAACCGCATCAGCCATTATTCCGCTGCGCCTAGTTGGTGTAGGTGCCTCAATCACCTTCAGCGGTCTCCAGAGCTTTGATGCTGGCATCAGCCTTGACCTCCTGGATCAAACCAATGGTCAGACTAGCCCAATCAGCGAAGGAGCTGTTGTTTCCGTCCTAGCGGGACATCAGTATGCTATCGTTGTCAACAACCAAGTGACTGGCCTTGCCAACAACATTGGTCGCGCCTTTAGCCTCTTCCCGAACCCAGCCACCGACAAAGTGACCCTTTCTGGTGTGTTGGCCGGTACCCGCTATAACATTGTTAATGCCTTGGGCCAAAGCGTTATGGCTGGCACCTGGTCTGACAAAGCTATCAGCACCCAAAGCCTCCGTACAGGGATCTACTTCGTACAGGTTGAGGGCATGAGTACCCAGCGCTTGGTCATCGAATAATTCCCAACCCATTTATCAACCAGGATAATGTGTTGAAACCCTATTAAGAAGTACCAAGGACAGCCCCTCGCATATTGTGAGGGGCTGTTTTGTTTGGTGGGATAAAAAGCTGAGGGGTTAGTCTCAAACTTGAATGTGCCCTCCTAATGAACCCAACGTTTAGGAGATGCAAAAACTAGAATTGGGTGCCTACATCAAATTGAATTGACCAATTCGGAGACTAGCCAACTAAGGCTAAACGCCAACTCCCAACGCCTCTGCCACCGAGTCCCATAGCTTGGTGCGGGCCTCTAGGCTTTCGCCAACGATGGTAGC
>CANHWS010000294.1 GCA_947464365.1 Cytophagaceae bacterium
CTGCCGTAGCGATGAGCGAGCGGAGTTTCCTGCGCCGATTTAAACAAGCGACAGGCAACACCCCTTCCGAATACATCCAGCGCGTCAAGGTCGAACAAGCCAAAGCCTTGCTCGAAGGCCAAAACCTGAGTGTTAAGGAGATTGGGTTCCAGATAGGGTATGATGATTTAAGCCACTTTAGGCAGACATTCAAACGCTATACAGGCCTCACGCCAACCGACTATAAAGCACGGTTTAGTTTTAGCAACAGATAACACCAGCCCAAGCCCACCCCAGATGCAATAATGCCCCAAATGTTAAAGTATGGCCCTTAGTATCTGTTTTGTCAGGTCAGATACAACCATCTTTGTATTTTTGAGGTCTGGAGGGTAGGCAAACTGCGGTAGCTACTCATGATAGTAGTATGGGCCATCATCCTCTCAAACAATCACCCACCCAAACCGAACGATGAAAATTTTTACGATTCAGGGGGCTCTAGGGCTCTGCTTATCCTTTTTAGCCTTACTACCGTTGGCAGCGGAGGCCCAGTTCTATTCCTGTATCAACAAAAGGCGGGTTGACTTTTTCTATACTGCCGACCCACTAGCACCTAACCAACGTAAAATGGTTAAGCTCAAGGTGGACTATATAGACCAGATCGCGTCGGACTCCATCATGTACCTAGGGCCTGAGTTCAATGGTGGCACAAGGATGAACAACCAAAATCCGCTATGCCCCAAGACCCAAAGCCGCACCTGGGCAGGTGATGCCATCAGCCGCAGGTTCCGCGACAATGTTTTCATCAACCAAAACGGCTGGTCGTTTAACCTCAAGTGGAACGTGAGCCTAGGTCGGAGTTTCCAGTTTAACACCTGGAACACTGACTCGATCCGGATGCAGCTTACACTTAGCGCCGTGGAGCTAAGCAACTATTTCGGTCGCCCTGATAGTGTCAGGATCTTCACCATCAACCGAATTGATGCCCAAGGGAATGTGGTGCCCTACCTCTTTAATGGCAAGACGATGATCGTCAGCAAAAACTATGGCCTTGTCAAGGGATACCAGATGAATTTGTTCCCCTATGACACCAATGTCGTTTGGCGAGCAAGCGCAGCCACACCGCAGCTGCCTTATGCGACACTACGTAGCCGTGAGATTTATGGTCTGGCCACAGGAGATGAGTACCATATCGTGACCTATTGTCCTGCATGCGCTGGGCCTGGAGGACCGATCAAATTCACGAAGCGCAAAGTAACAGCGGTTGACAACTCAGTCCCAACTCAGGTAACTTTCACCTTTGCTGATAGCGTCAAAATTGGAAATAGTAACACCGCTTTTAGCACCAAAACACAGCGCATCGTCTATGCTGATGTTGCCTATCTGGATAGCTCTACCTTCGCTCAAATTACAAGGGGAGCGGCCAGGCCCTATAGCCGGGTGATCTTGTTCCAACGTATTGATGCCCTAGGTAATCGACTCAAAGTGCAGGATACTGCCGCCTGGGTTGAGGATGCAACTGGCGGTTTAGGCTGTTTCCGGAGCCCCCAAAATGTAGGCCTTGGCAATTATCGTTACTTCGAGAAGGCAGGTGGGCCCTGGTCAGAAAACAGCGGCGAAACTGACGTACTTGTCTATATCAGCAATAGTACAGGCATTAAAGGCACACCAATCTACCTTGGTGGTACAGTAGTCGGCCTTAGTACTGCATCTCGGCTTCAAACACTCAGCATCCTACCCAACCCAGCAACCGAATCGGCACAACTAGTGCTACCTACAGATGCTCAGATAGTCAACATAAGAGCCTATGATCCCAATGGCAAAACCATTGAACTAGGCACAAGCCCAACGCTTGACCTGTCAAGCATGGCTAAGGGCATCTATCACCTGATGGTGGAGACCAACAAAGGCCATCATAGTAGCCGTTTGGTGGTGCAGTAACAGCAAAACAAGCACCACTTGCCTAAGGATTAAGTCAATACAAAGCCAAGTTTTTCAGAAACCAAGTCAGCAAAGTGCCGTCCGAAAAGGTAAGGCTTTAGTTGACTTGTTTTTTGTGCTTTTACACGAGTAGCGGTTGCAAAAGAGATCTGAGTAGACCTAGATAGGCTTGTAAAATTAGGTTACAACACAATAAAATTATTCTTGCGCATCCTGGCAAATCCTTACAACTGCCAACGACAAGTATGCATTTACTAGCCTCCAAACAACAATCTGACAAGGACAGGTCAATGTGCACAGAAAACAGTCAACTTAAACATTGAACCAGTGAACTGCATGATAAAAACAACAAACTTGCAAAGTCAAGATACTTTGCCCACCTTTAGGGTTAAGGTTTCTGTCCAAAGCTGGTGACGCAGGTCTGGATGTTAATCCCAACGCTTTAGATGAACGCAGTGTAAGGCCTCTGCCGAACACTGCCATATTAGTACCAACACCTCTTAACCAAATACCATGAAGAAGCGATTACTGACCTTGGCCCTTGGCCTGGGTCTGGTAGGGTCTGGCTATGCCTTTACCAATCTGGCAGACTGGACCGTATCAATCCGAACAGGTGTAAGCACCTTGCTAGACAAGGTTAGCTCACCAGACAAGCCAAGCCCATCGGCACTGCCTAAACCAAGTGCTCAGGGGCAAAAACTGGCTCCCATTGGGGGCAAACCACTACCGGTTCCTGTTACTGCGCTGACGGCAACAACCGTCTGCCAAGGACAAACTGTAACGCTAAGTGCCCCAAGTGGATATAGCCAATATCTCTGGAGCAATGGGGAAACTACCCAAACCATTAACCCTACCGTTAGCGGACATTATACCGTACGGGTTGCTGGGCCTAATGGTGTGTTTTCGGATACACTCGGTGGTGCTTACAACTCTGGTGTGACCATTTTCCCAATAGGCGCCACATCAGAAGATAGCATCTGGATGTTTGTTGACCCAACTGGCACCTGCCCATTGGCAGTCAACAATGCCAACCAGAGCCTTGTTGGTGCGACACAAATGCGTGCCCACGCTGGTGTCCGGACCAACAACAACAACTTCCAGAACGTGGTAGCTGCCAATGACGGCAATCCTAACTCGCCATCATTGTTTTCATTAGATGCCACCAGAGGCTGGGTGAAAGGTTACAAACCACGCACCTATCATAATGTTGCAGGTGGTACTACCATCCAGGCCTTGACATTTGTCTTGACAGGCAATGCGCAAAACGGTGGCTGGTTCCCGAAGGAAGGTAAAAACGTTTCTGGCTGTAGTGATTTTATCATCAACCTGCCAATCGTTGGAGCAGCTCGTAAGAGCCCTTTTGGTGTAACTGTCACATTTTCTGCCCCTGCAGCAGCCCCAACCATTTCTGCCAACCGCACGATCCAGAACGACTCGATCGTGATGTGTCAAGGTCAGTCCGTCACACTGACTGCTGCTGGCGGCGCTGGAGGATATAACTGGAGCACAGCCGAAGTCGGAAGCTCTATCACAGTAAACACTAGCGGCGTTTACAGTGTCAACAGCAATGTTGGTGCTTGTACCTCTGCTACCTCAACCCCAGTTACTGTAGTGGTAACCAACAGCGGTATTGCTGTTCCGACAATCACTGCTGGTAGCGCCCTCACCTTCTGCCCAGGTAGCTCTGTCGTCCTTGACGCTGGCGTTGCCCCTGCAGGTCATAAATATCGCTGGTCAAATGGCGATACCACCCGTACTACCACTGTGCGCCGCTCTGGCAGCTACACAGCATCCTTCCTGGATGGCGAGTGCCTTTCTAACCCAAGCAATGCTCTAGTTGTTAATGTATTGGCCAAACCGCTGCCGGTCCAGGTCACTGCTAGCGGACCTACTAGCTTCTGTACAGGTGGCTCTGTCGAGCTATCTGCCCCAGCTGGCTATAGCCACTATCTCTGGAGCAATGGCGCTACTACACGCACCATCACTGCCACAGTCGCTGGTCACTACACCGTACGTGTTGCCAATGCTAACGGTTGTTACTCGGATACACTGGCTGGTACTTATACCTCTGGCCTGACAGTCTATCCGGTTGGTGCAACAGGTGATGACAGTGTTTACATGTTCCTCAATCCAGCTCTGACTTGCCCACTACCTACGTCGAACGCATTCCAGTCATTGTTTGGTGCTACTTCGGTCCGTGCCCACCTTGGTGTGCGTATCAATAACAATAACTTCTCAAACGTTGTGGCAGCCAATGATGGCAACCCGAACTCTCCATCGCTATTCCAGGCCAATGGCCCAGGCGCATGGGTAAAACGTTTTGTACCTCGTACCTACAACGGTGTCAACCCATCAACAGCCATACAGGCGCTTACTTTTGTATTGAC
>CANHWS010000295.1 GCA_947464365.1 Cytophagaceae bacterium
TCCCTTATCTTACTTTAAGGCCATAAAGTACCAATAAGATGTATTTGCAAGAGCTCACAATAGCCGACGAGGTAACATACAAACAGTTTTTCCAGCAAGGGTTGGCGGAATACCCGCAGTTTTTTCGCCTCACCATCCAAGATGACCAACAAGAGGCCTACCCTACTAAGGACCAACCTGACAGTTTCACGCTTGCTGCCATAGATGGTAATGGTCAATGGCTTGGCGTTGTCAGTTTCAAAACCGAATACGACAACCGTGAAAACCTGACCCACAAGGGCCTATTGTTCCGAATGTACGTGGCAAGGATTGCAGCAAGTAAAGGTGTAGGTTCAGCCTTAGTAGAAGCGGTGATTAATCGTGCACGCAACCTGCCAGCCATTGAGCAAATTGACTTAACCGTTGTGTCAGATAACGAGCGAGCAATTGGGCTTTATACCAGATTTGGTTTTGTACGGTACGGGCTAGAGCCAAGTTCTATCAAGCGTGGACCTGGCCAATACCAAGATGAGGCATTGATGAAATTGATGCTTTAGTCAGGAAGTACTGGAACTTGGCCAATCTGTTGGCTTTGAGATACTAAGAAGGGGCAAATGACCAATTGATCATTTGCCCCTTTGATTTTCTAGGAACTCTTGGTTTGCGCTCCCCTTATTGTTTGACAAAGCGTTGACGCTGACCGCCAATCATGACCCAGTAAACACCAGCAGGTAAACCATTGACGTTGATTTGTTGGTCATTATTGATGGTTTGGTGCAACACAGTCTGGCCTAACGAATTCTGGATCTGGACCAGTTCACCAACCCTAACCCCATCTAGTATTACCGTTGTGGTAGCTGGGTTGGGATAAAGACGGAAGGTAGGTCCAGCATTCGTCTTTAGGCTAGTGACCAATGGGTTAACCACAATTTTGAGTCCTGTGGCCAGACTAGTGTTAAGGGCCAGAGTCATGCCTTCGTTGATTGGCATTGGGCTAGTAAATGAGGCATGGTCAAGGAAAAGTTGGTACCCTACAAATGAAGTAATGCCCGTAAAGGTCAAGTTTAGTTGAGTCTGACCTGCCAAATTTTTGAAGGCGATCGGAACAGTCAACTGGGCAAACTGATCAGGGCGGGAATCAATGGCTAAATTTTGACCATTTGGAGCCACAAGGCTCAAAGCTGGCCCTTCAGCCGACATTGAAACCGCATCATACTGAGGGTCAACAAGTGCTGTGGCAGATGTGTGCAAACGTAGGGCTACTTCATCGCGCTGGTTACCCGAAACAATGAGATTAACCTTTAGCAAATTGGCAATCGCCTGCTGACGATATAGGCTCGCTGAACTAGCTGATTTTGCCAACTCCGTGACCTCAAGTGCAGGATTGGCAGCAATGGCTTGGACAAAAAATGCCTGCCCAGCTGCAATCTCCGAGCGCCCACCATTGGTGCCTACCCCATCCACAAATGCTGCCCAAGCTGCGCCAGATACCTGATTACGACGAACATAGATAACATTGGCTAGGTTTTGTTTTGCCCAACCTGGGCCTGACCAGTCGATTGTCGCAGGATATGGATTGCCAACTAGGTTCCAACCATTCTCAAAGGTGCCAGTATAGGTACAGTTACCTGGGCAATAGTTCAGTCCGCTGAAGGTATGTGTTCCCATCAAGGGTAAGCCACGGAACTCAAACGGATTGGACTGCACGGATGCTTTCCGGACCCAAACCCGTGCACCTTGACCGACACCCAATTGTTGGGAACCACTGGTGGCTTTGTAATAGCCATTATTGGTCGGCACGAGGTTGTTTGTTGGGTCATAGAAATAGAATGATGAACCCGTGGATTGACCAGGGTCAAAGGTGGCGGTAGCAAAGGTGTTGCCATTTTGGGCCATACTATTGACTGTTTGCCCTAACAACGGAGTGGCAAGGTTGTACCAAGACCCAGTGCCTGATGGCATTTGGCCTGCATCAATGTGCCGCTCGACAACAACATTGGCACTGCTAAACAATTGGCCTGTTGCAGGTGCAGAAATAGGGTAAATTCCAGCCGTGTGGGTGGCAGAACTCTTAAGCCTAATTGTATGGGAAGGAATCTGGATAGGAACTTGGCTGGCGTAAAATACATCACCAAAGATGTTAATATCGGCACCAATCAGGACAGGATTGCTGCCACCATTGTCTATAGTAGTGAGGTTTTGTATATTGTTAGTCCCATTGCCCACAACGGATGCACCTTCAGTAAGGTGTACACTTGTCTGGATGGTTCCGTTGTTTGTTAGGTTACCAGTCACCCCTATTGACCACCGTGGGGTAAAGGAGCTGTCAACAACAAGCGCAGATGGGTAAATCGTTACATCCTTGAAGCTCCAGGCATCCGGTGCGCCCGTAGGTTTGAACATGACCATGACGCCAGACTGGATAATGATGTCCAGACCAGCAGCTGGGGTAGGCACACCACCTGTCATGACACCATCAAGTGCCCAGTTTGCTGGGTTATTGTACGCGCCAAATCCGTTCCAGACCCATCCTGCCAAGGTTTCTTGACGTACCACTACTGGGTCAGAAGGAGCTGATGGGCAACCTACACCATTCCGGGTTGCAACAACTGTAAAGGTCCCTAGGGTGGAAACTGTGATTGAGTTACCTGTCTGGCCATTACTCCAAGTATAGGTATAACCGCTACTACTTGGAACAGACAATACCACAGATCCACCTGCAGGATAGGTTGCTGGGCTTGCATTCTGGATGGTAGGGACAGGAGAAACAAAGTTGACATCTACATCAAAGTTGGTGACAGACTGACAACCAAAAAGCCCTGTTTCGGTATAGGTATAGCTTCCATCAGCTGTGAAAGTAGATGTAGGACCTGTCTGACCATTGGACCAAACTTGGGTGAAAGGCTGCTGGCGATAGAACGTATTCGTCACTTCGGCTAGGTTGAGCTCTTTGTTGTAAACGACGATATCATCTAGCGATCCGTTCAGGATCCCTCCACCAGTGGCTGCTACCCAACCGATGGCCATAAAGTTAACGCCGATATCACCACGATATGGGGCGATACCTGTGCTAGATAGCTGGCCATCAATGTAGAGCGCCAAGCGGCCACTGACTTTGTTACGGGTGGCAACAACATAGTGCCAAACGTTGTCATTTACAGCAGTGGCACTCAGAATGGACTTGTCGCCATTATAATCAGAGCCATAACCACCACCTATACCAAAGTTAATGCGTCCGCCCATGATCGAAATACCAAGGTCAGGGGCAGGATTCGAGATGTCACCTTCGATGACGCCCACACCTTCGAACCAATTGGTGCCGCCACCGCCGGTTTCGGTGGTTTTGATCCAGAAACCAAAGCTAAAGTCTCCTTTGATATTGGTGGCTGGCATCGAGAGGTAGTTGAAGCCATAGACATTGACTGCTTCGGCTGTACCGCCATAACGACTAGGTACAAATGGTGGGAAGTTTGGCGAAGTGAGGTGATTGCCGTTGCCGGAGCCATCCTGAAAGTTATTGCAGAACGAATAACTACCAATGACATTAGCAGGTGCTGCGTCAGTCAGGCCTGTTAACTGACACATATCGAAGGTGCTACGGCCAGCACTGAGGGTTGTTGATGGCCCGCAGGAAATCAGATCTCCACTGATAACAGGTGTTGGGACAGGGACTACGGATATTCCGACGGTTGGGGCGGTGGCGGATGTACAGCCGCCATCGATCACTGATACGGTATACAGTCCGCCTGCAGTCACTATGATCGATTGAGTGGTTTCTCCATTACTCCAGAGGTTGCCAGAGCTAGATGACGAAGTCAAAACAATAGATTGCCCTGCGCATAAATTGGTAGAGCCAGTGTAAGAAATAGAAGGTGTCGGTACCTGCGAGGCTACCCGCACCTCCACATTGTATGACTTGGTGCAAAACTGGTTGCCAGCCAACATCACATACGTGACAATAACCTCAGCACCAGAGGTATTGGTCAGAGTTTCGTTAGGGGCGTATGGCTGCGGTGCTGTCACTGCGGGATTATCAACACCTGCAACAGCTGCCCTCGTCCATGAATAAGTTGTGGTTGTCCCAGCAAAGGTTGGGCTATAGACAAAACGATTGGTGCTACAGTTCATCGAGAGGCTCAGGGTGCTGGTCATTTCAGGGTCAGAAACAACGGTTACAGAAAGTTCTGCTGACCAAGGGCCTGCCTCAAATGCACCATCAATGGCCTGAGCGGCTACAAAGTAGGTGCCGGCAGGGAAACCACGCAGAATGGCGGTGGCGACCCCACCAGTACCTAAATATTGCCCACGGACCGTAATCAGCCGA
>CANHWS010000296.1 GCA_947464365.1 Cytophagaceae bacterium
AGTTGGCAGCCACACCACCTGCGATTGCAATTTCCTTAATGCCAGTATCCTTGATGGCTAGTTTTAGTTTGGTCAGGAGCGTCTCAACCAATGTGTGCTGTATGGAGGCGCAAATGTCTGCCAAGCTGGTCTGGATAAATGCCTGGTCTTGTTTCTGCAGAAAGTACATGATTGCAGTCTTTATCCCGCTAAAGCTATAGTTATAGCCTTCCATGTTACCCTTGGGGAATTGGAAAGCTTTCGGATTGCCACCTTTGGCGTATTGATCGATCAATGGGCCACCAGGGTAGGGTAGACCTAATAGTTTGGCGGCCTTATCAAATGCTTCGCCTGCGGCGTCATCTTCGGTCTGGCCAATAATTTCCATATCAAGCGGGCTCCGGACGACGACCAATTGCGTATGCCCTCCGCTTACAGTAAGGCAGAGGAATGGAAACTTTGGCGCTGGCTCGGTCAGGAAGTGGGACAGGATATGCCCTTGGGTATGGTTGACCCCTACTAATGGAATCTGGAGTGCTAGGGCAAGTCCTTTGGCGAATGAAGCGCCGACCAATAATGCACCTAGCAGGCCTGGCCCGTTGGTGACGGCAATACCATCAAGGTCTTGTAAGGTGATACCTGCCTCGGCAATAGCCGCTTGGACAACAGGTACAATCTTTTCTTGGTGTGCACGACTTGCTAGCTCAGGTACGACACCTCCATACTGCTGATGAATGGCCTGGGTCGCGATCAGGTTGCTGAGTAATTTGCCGTCGGCCAAGACTGCAGCTGCGGTTTCGTCGCAAGAGGATTCTATCCCGAGGATAATCATGGGCGGGTGGGTGCTTGCCTTTTGGTCGGTAGCGTCTTGAGGATATGGCCCGCAAGATAGAGCCCCATCTGCTAATCTGAAGGTATCAAGGCTAATGCCACATTCATCAACCACTTTTCTGTACGCCGATGGTGGGAGTAAGAAAAGAAATGTGACGGGTACTTAGCCGACCGCTAACTCAGAATACTTATTGGTCGCTTGGTTGCCAGCACTGCCATAAACCATCCGGAAATGGGGGATATCTGCCTCGATGAACTCTTGGCCTTCCACGGCAAAGCCCTCTTTTTCCCAGAATGGGACAGCCTGTGACTGGGCATGGATGTAGATTGTTTTCTTGGCGGCCTCCTGATGGCGCCCTACATCACCAAGGACAGCGTCGAGTAAAGCAGCACCAACACCTTTACGCCGATGGTCAGCCAGGACGGCAAAACGCTCGAGCTTTACACCTTTGCTGGTCATGCGCCAACGGGCAGTGCCTGCGTAGATACGCTCATGGACAGCAATAAAGTGCGTTGCCTCATTGTCATACCCGTCATATTCTTCGCTGGCAGGTACGCCTTGTTCATCTACAAAAACGGTCGTCCGTATCTGCATGGCCTGCAAGAAATCGGTCGAGTTCTCAATTTTCTTCACTAACATCATATTCGTCTCTTGTTTTAGAGGGCCCACCTTATAAAGCCCTACTGTCAATAGTGGTTCCTGAATCTACCAAATAGCGAACTGTTTGGCCAATTACGAAACGGAAAACAGTAAAAAAATGTTGCAAAAGCCATCTTATATTTTGTCTAGGCTAGATCTAGCCAAACCAGAAAGGCATAGGCTAGGGGCAACAACTTTTTGGTTTTTATCCACCATCCTTCCGTTTGGGCTAGTGGCTAGGCTATATTTGTAGCCAGTGATGTGTCTGGTTCTTACACCAAACAACACCGTTGTGATAGCTAATATCGGTGTATTTTGTCAAACCTGCACACTCGGAGCTATTTGTTTACAATTTAATCAACTACCGCTATGCTTAACGGCTATTTTAATATACCAAGCCCCAAAAACGAACCTATCCTGAACTATGCATCCGGTAGCCCCGAGCGTGCTGCCTTGCAAGCAGCACTAGCCCAAGGCCGGTCTGAGGTGCTCGAAATCCCGATGGTTATTGGTGGCCAAAGGATCATGACCGAAAGTCGCAAACCGCTCAATCCGCCTCATGATCACCAGCATATCCTTGGCTATTTTCACGAAGGTGACGAAGGCTATGTCAAACAAGCCATAACCGCGGCACTTAATGCCAAAAGCTTGTGGGAGGAGCTAAGCTGGGAGCACAGAGCCGCTATATTTCTAAAGGCAGCAGACCTGTTGGCTGGGCCCTATCGGGCGCGAATCAATGCTGCCACCATGCTGGGGCAGAGCAAAAATGCCTACCAAGCCGAAATCGATTCGGCCTGTGAGATGATCGATTTCTTGCGTTATAATGTTTACTTCGCAAGCCAAATTTATCGGGAGCAGCCTGTCAGTGTACCAGGTTTCTGGAACCGGATGGAATATCGTCCGCTCGAAGGATTCGTCTTTGCGCTTACGCCGTTCAACTTTACGGCCATTGCTGGCAATCTGCCCACCGCCCCGGCCCTGATGGGCAACACGGTGGTCTGGAAACCTGCCAACACTCAGATTTATGCCGCTCATGTCCTGATGGAGGTGTTTATGGAGGCAGGCATGCCAGACGGGGTCATCAACCTGATTTTTGTTGATGGTCCGACGGCAGGCAAGGCCATTTTTGCCCATCCTGAGTTTGCCGGTATCCACTTTACGGGCAGCACAGGTGTGTTCCAACATATTTGGGCGACGATCGGGGCTAACATCAGTCGCTATAAAAGCTATCCGAGGATTGTTGGCGAAACAGGTGGTAAAGACTTCGTTTTGGCCCACAAAAGTGCCGAGCCAATCGCCCTCGCTACTGCGCTGGTACGAGGTGCCTTTGAGTACCAAGGTCAGAAATGCTCTGCCGCCAGCCGTGCCTACATCCCTGACAACCTCTGGCCAGCTGTCGAGGCAGAGATGCTAGCGCAGCTCAAGACCATCAAAATGGGCGGGGTCGAGGATTTCTCGAACTTCATCAATGCTGTGATCGACGAGCGGTCGTTTGATAAGATTACATCTTACATCGAGGAGGCCAAAAAGAGCCCACTGGTCAAAATAATCAGTGGTGGTGGTCATGATAAGGCCAAGGGTTATTTCATCGAGCCAACTGTGCTGCTGGTCCAGGATCCGATGTACAGGACTATGCAGGAAGAAATCTTTGGGCCGGTCCTGACTGTTTATGTCTATCAGGAGAATTGGTTTGAGGAAGCGTTGGAGCTGGTGGACACTACTTCGCCATATAGCCTGACTGGAGCGATCTTCGCTCAGGATCGCTATGCGATCGAGCTGGCAAGTAAAAAACTGCGCCACTCTGCAGGTAATTTCTATATCAACGACAAACCGACTGGGGCCGTCGTTGGGCAGCAACCTTTTGGTGGCGGTCGGGCATCGGGCACCAATGACAAGGCAGGCTCGGTCTGGAATTTGTTGCGCTGGGTTTCGCCACGCGCCATCAAAGAGACTTTTGTCTCACCGACCGACTACCGCTATCCATTCCTACAAGCTGACTAAGCTGCAGGTAGGTTAACCTCTTGATCGCCATATAAATTTTGCACTGAAGAGGTCCTAGCGGCCTCTTTAGTCATTTATTCCCTTCCGGTTGAATACTCAAAAACAATCATATCTGCCAACCCCAACCAGAGCATGATAAACATCACCGAACAAAGCAGCAATCACCATAACCTAGACCAAACCTCAGTTGCCGACTTGTTGGTGGGTATGAATGAGGAGGACAAGTCTGTGCCGCTCGCAGTTGAGGCAGCCTTGCCAAAGGTGCAGGCCTTGATTGAGGCACTAGTGGCAAGGATGCAACAAGGTGGTCGGTTGTTTTACATTGGGGCCGGTACCAGTGGTCGACTTGGGGTGGTGGATGCGAGTGAGTGCCCACCTACTTTCGGGGTGCCACATGGTTTGGTAATCGGCATCATTGCTGGTGGGGATAGCGCCATCAGGAAAGCGGTTGAGTTTGCTGAAGATGATGAGGCGCAAGCTTGGGAAGACATCCTTGCCTATCAACCTACTGCGCTCGATACAGTGATTGGTATTGCAGCTAGTGGACGCACTCCATACGTTATTGGTGGCCTGAAGGCTGCCAACGAGGCTGGCCTGCTGACTGGTTGTGTGGTTTGTAATCCTGGTAGTGCGGTGGCGAATGAGGCTCAATACCCAATAGAGGTAGTGGTTGGCCCCGAATTCCTGACTGGCAGCACGAGACTCAAATCGGGCACGGCCCAAAAACTAGTCTTGAACATGATCACGACCGTTGCCATGATCAGGCTGGGACGTGTCAAAGGCAACAAGATGGTGGACATGCAACTCTCGAACCTCAAGCTCATCGACAGAGGGACC
>CANHWS010000297.1 GCA_947464365.1 Cytophagaceae bacterium
GAAAGGGCTAGGCCAGGATTGAGGTTGTCCCCAAGATCGGTGATAGCTGCGTTTCCGATGTTGATATCATCAAGGTAAAGGTCATTGCCAGAAGTCCCACTCTTGAACTCAAATTTGATTTGGAAACCAGCCCTGATCCTGACCGTGCTAATGATAGCGGACTCAGTGCGCCACTCGGATGGCTGTGGCGAAAAGACACCCAACCTGAAGACACCTGTACCGACAGTGGACAGCGGAGGTGTTGTGCTTGAGTTATAGGTTTTAGGGTTTAAGGCCCAGCTACTGCCACAGTCAGTGCTAAGGAACACCTTGAACTCGTCAGAATAAGCTGCAGCAGACCTTGGTGCCCATGCCATCTTGAACCATAAACGTTGTTGCGTTGTGAGGCCCGTAGTACTAATGACTGGTGAAACAAAGCTAGTGATGTTATTGCCAGGGGCAGCACGGTTACGCAACCTAAGGGAGGCTTCGCCGCCGACAGAGCCAGATACGTCCCGGACCCAACGGTGGGTGCTGTTCGTGTAGTATTGTCTCCAAACCGTGTTGGTATCGGGGTTAGTATTCGGGAAGGCAACATCCTCAAAACCCTCTTGTAGTGGTTGGGCGATAACAGGGGTGCTAGGTTGTACAGAGACGATATTAGCGACCTCAGCAGTATCGGTACCAAGACTATTGGTACAGATTAGTTTGACAGAGAAACGCCCTGCTGTTGGATAAATTGCTGTTGCACTTGCGCCGCTATATGTGGGAGAGGCTGCACCTGGGGTTAGCCAAGTATAAGTTACTTGTGCACCTGCAATCTGGTTCATGGCCATACCACTAAGTGCAATTGAGCCTCCTTGGCAAATACGAGAAATGCCTGTGTTGATTTGAGCTGTCGGTAGGCAAACTCTAGGCGTAAATGGATCCGCAACGCCAGTTAGGGTTCTGTTGGCAACTGAGGTTAATGTTGAGCGGCCACCGGCAGCTGCGGCTGCAGCAGCTAGCATTGCATTTGTTTGGCCAATGGTGAACATACGTTCGCAGTCGGCATAGTCCATGTAGTTCTCGACGTTCGCAACTGGGCTTGGGTCACCAGCGCAAGCAGCTTGAGTTGTTGGACAAGCTTGACCAGTCACACCAATGGTGTTCGGGGTGTCGCTGATACCATCGTCGATATTGCAGTTAGATGCAATACCAGGGGTGTTGCTTCCGCCCCAAGTATGCGGCAGGTTAAAGAAGTGGCCAGTCTCATGGGTTAAAGTCCTAGCTGCAAGATTACCCCCGCCTTGGCTAAGCCCAATGCTACCGAATTGGCTAGCAAGTACAACCACACCTTCGTACCGTGCACCAGGTGAGTTGCCTGGGCGGTAGGCATAGCCACCAGCCCCACTGGCGATGGTCTGTACGACCCAGATGTTATAGTAGTTGCGCGTGTTCCAGCTGATGAGATCCTTGACGTTATCACTGGCAGCAGTGCTCAGGGCACTTACTGTCCTTGTAATACCGTTGGTACAGTTGCCATTCGGGTCCACAGTCGCAAGGCGGAACTCAAAGTCTGGGTCACCAATAATGGGGCGAAATCTTGCGATAACCGTAGCGGTATCTGCATTGCGTTTCTGGAAATCCCTGTTCAGGATACGGAGCGCATCATAGATTTGGGAGTCATCAACCCATGGTGTTGAAGTAGGCTGAATGATATGGATCACGACAGGCACCACAACCCGTATAGCATTTGTGCTTTTGACAGGTCCCATGGCATTTGCTTGCGCCATGATCTGTTGGTTGTATTGCTCAAATGCTTTACGCTTGGCTGGGTCTTTTGCCCATACCTCTTCCTCCATTGAGTGCGTATGGCATGGTTTGGCCTGCTGTGCAAAGGCACTAGTTGACAGCAATGAGGCTGTCAGCATTGCCAACCCGACCGAAAAAAATGATTTTGAAATAGCCATATAGAAGGCGAAGGGGGTATTAGTACGTTTTTTGGTGTAGGAGGGTATTTTTTTGAGGTAAGAAAGGCCTCCGATGACAAGACAGCATTAATGCGTCAAGGGTTGCACAATCGTTGGCTATTTATGGTATCACTACCCATTTTTGTTGCGCAATGGCGCCATCAGGCATCAAAATTTTCGCAATATACGTTCCTGACTGCAGTCCGGAAAGGTGATTAGGAAACGTTAATGCGTTCGTGCCGACAGAAACCAAGTGTTTGGTATCACTCAGCAGCTGACCTGTGATGCCATAAACCAATAAGTTGGCAACACCATCAGTGGTCGAGCTAATTTCGGCAGTTGGCAAACTGGCACCTGACGGATTTGGCATAATCCTGAATGTAGGATTTGAAATCTGGCTAATGGAGGCATCAAGATCAGTCACAAGGTTGCTACCCACATTGATGTTATCAAGGTAGATGGCATTGCCTTCTTGGTTAAAGACCTCGAACCGGATGGAAATATTGCCAGCAGTTAAGTAGCGGTCAAGTGACACATAGTTGGTTCGCCATTCGTTAGCAAGAGGCACAAACACGCCATTGGTAATGGCCAACCCGCCAAGATTGGTATTCAGCTTGGGGCTGCTGCTTTTCGTCCGGATATAAATTTGCTGCCATTGGCCCCCACAGTCTGTGCTAACAGAAACTACAAGGCGATTGTTGGCAGTATCGTGTGCAGTGGCAAAAGCATGGTCAAATCCGAGGAAAACAGGCCTAGTCATCCCAGTTAGGCTAATCCGGGGGCTAAAGAGCTGAGAGGTCGTGTTCCGAGGTTGTTGGCGCAGGGGTATAAACAGACTGGCTGTATCCCGGTTGGAAGCCTGTTTGGTCCGTTGCCATGTGCGGTTTCCGCTATCAAAATACCAGCGTGATGTTAGTGGTAATGCACTTGGGCTTGGGAAACTATCAGCTTCGAACCCCTCGTTGAAAGGAGAGTTGAGGCCACCATTGGTATCGATGATGCGATAAGCGTTTGCAACCATGACTGTATCAGCCCCAGCTGCATTGTACAGGATCAATTTGACGGATTTGATACCAGGTGTTGTATATACGAAGCTAGCAGCTTTGCCATATAGGGTATCAACCGTTGCAGTCGGTGAGATCCATTTCCAAGTAAGTGTGGTGTCATCGGGTGCGTTGTAAGCATAGCCAAAAACCGCTATGCTCTTGCCCCCACATCCTTGGCTAATTCTTGGGATATAAATCGCGATAGGTGGGCAAAGTGGTGGCTGATAAGGATCGGCTGTGCCAGTAGCGATAAGATTACTGGCCTGCCATAGGTTGGACCGGAGCCCAACATTGGACGCAGCGGATGTCCGCATACGGAGAGATTGTCCTGCGGTAAACATACGTCCACAGGTGCTATAGTCCATATAGTTCTCGACGTTGGCCAAGAAACCGCAACTCACCATGCTAAGAGGGCAACTTTGGTTTTGGACGCCAATGGTATTTGGGGTATCCCCAACTCCATCATCCACGTTGCAATTAGAGGCAAGCCCAGGAACATTAGTACTGCCCCAGGTATGCGGTAGGTTGAAGAAGTGGCCCGTTTCATGGGTCATGGTTCGGGACGAAAAGTTATTACGGCTGCTCAGACCAATAGATCCGAACTGAGTGTTAAGCACAACAACACCCTCTTGCGACTGTCGTGGGGCGGTACCAGGATAAAAGGCATAACCACCAGCCCCGCTCGCAATCCGGCCAACGACCCAGATGTTGTAGTAACGTTCAGTCGGCCAGCCGATAAGTTGCTTGACGTTTTCGCCAGCACTGTTAGTCAACAATGAGTAGGTACGGGTGACGCCTTGGGTGCAGTTGCCATTTGGGTCTTTGGTTGCAAGCCTAAAGACCATTTTGGTGGTCCCGACAATGGGCTTAAAGTTTGCAGTTACGGCGCCAGTATCTGCACTAGTGCGATTAAAGTCTTCATTGATGATCCTGAGGGCATCATCAACCTGCGCCTTGCTAATGTTGTCTGACCCGTTGGTGTGAATGATATGTACCACAACAGGGATGACCAATGTGGTATCTAGCGGAGACTTTGCACCATGTCTTGCCTGCCACTTTTTCATGAAATCTGCAGACTGTTGCTCTAGCGCAGCTATGTTAGCCCGCAGATGCGGATTTTCGGCCAATGACCGCTCAACCATCATACTGGTGCCACAACTAGGCAAGTGTCCACTTGGTTGGGGGACGTTGGCCTGCTGACCAAAGACCAACCTTGATGATAAAGCAAGTGCACTAACCATTATGGCCGTTGGCAGGATTTTACGTAAAGTTAATCGCATGGTGTACGTTCAAGAAATGCTGGTTTA
>CANHWS010000298.1 GCA_947464365.1 Cytophagaceae bacterium
CGTCCAAACTACTTGCTGCGCATGCAGCAAGTAGGGCAACACAAACAACAGGGTGCAGAGTAGTTTGTACATGGCCTTATTGTTTGATCAACTAATACGGGGTCGCTACTTGGTCCAAATGCAGTAGGTAGTGCCCTGAGGCTAGACTAGTTAGGTCAAGATCCAGTTTGGTGCCTGAAACGATGCTGCATTTACCATAGCTTACGGAGGAGAGAAGGCCATCCCACAAGTGCAAGTGGCGTACTAGATGCGAAATGTGTTTGGTCATAGGCAGCGGCATTTGTAACAAGACCAAGATAAGCAAGATACGGTTGCCTAAGGGGCTTGTCTGAACTAGGATTTTAGAAATAAGATTTAAGGGATGGGCTTGCAAATGCCTCAAAGTCAGGCACCTAGTCACTATGTTAGCATAAGCACACACGAATCCCTTCAATCTCTCTAATCCGCTTAATCCCAGTTCAGACAAAGAAGTCAGACAATAAGCCCCCCCTACTTCCCCCGTCCCATAATAACAGTCCAAACAGTATAGAACACAATCCGAAAGTCCATTAGCAGGGACATGTTTTCGATGTAGATGATGTCCCAACGCAAACGGCGGACCATTTGCTCCACATTGCTGGCATAGCCAAATTTGACTTGGCCCAAGGAGGTGATACCGGGGCGTACACGGCAAAGGTGTTTGTAGTGCGGTGCCACCTGCACGATCTGGTCAATGAAAAACTGCCGCTCTGGCCGTGGACCCACGAGGCTCATTTCGCCAACCAATACGTTCCAGAACTGGGGGATTTCGTCCAGCCGAGTTTTGCGCATAAATCGGCCCCAAGGCGTTACCCGTGGGTCATGCGTGGAGGCTAGCTGAGGGCCGAGTTTTTCTGCATCCGTGTACATGCTGCGGTACTTGATGATCAGGAAAGGATGCCCCCCCTTGCCAATCCGCTCCTGCCTGAAGAAGATGGGGCCTTTGCTCGTCATCCGGACCATCAGGGCCACAAACGCAAATAGGGGCGAACATAGCACCAGCACCAAAGCCGAAACAACCATATCAATCAACCGTTTCGTGACCTGCTGCCAGACGGGCAAAAGGTCCCGTTTGATCTCGATCAGTGGGGTGCCCAGCACATGGCTCACCTTGACAGAGCCCAGTAGAATCTGGTACATATCAGGCATGATCGAGATATGTAGGTCGGCACCCTCAAGAAATCCCAAGATCTGCTCAATGCGTTTGTGTTCGTCAGTTTCGAGGGCCAAGATCACCTGCTCAATGCGGTGGTCCGTGATGATTTGCTCCAATTGCAAATAGCTGCCGAGGTTGGGCATATCCCGTTGTAGCTGCTCGTGCACGTTGTCCGTATCAAGGCAAACGAAGCCGGAAAACTGTAGCCCTAGGTGCGGATTGTTGGTCTGGATCTCTTGGTAGATTTCGTGCGCATTGCTGTAAGACCCCACCAAAGCCGTTCGGAAACCCAAGACCCCACGCCGTAGCAGGCTTTTGCTATAGGTCATGATCCCGAACTTGACCAGGACCGAGACCCCAGCGTGCATCAGGAAGTAGTTGAGGATATTGCGGTAGGACTGCAGATATCCCTCGTAGCCCTCCTGCGATACAAAGGCCGCATCCACGATGATCAGGGCGAAAAGCAGCAGGACCCCAAGCACATTGATCCAGACCACTGTGGCTACCTCCTTCGCGCGGCCCTTGCGTAGGACATCGTTATAGAATCCCCAAAAGGCATAAAGCAGCACCCAACAACTAGCAATAAAGGCCGCCGAAGTCAGGCTTTCGAAGAACATCCCACCCCGAACATCGCCCAGTACGTGCATACGCAAGCCCACAAAGCCCAGCCAAGCCACCGCAGCGGCTAGCCAGTCAGCCAAGACGAAGTACAGACGTATGGTGGTTTTGTTCATGGAAGTCGGGCGACAAAGATAATGCGGCTCGGGGCCGCTGCCTAACGATCCATTTGCATTAGCCTCAGGTTATCCAGCAGGACATAATCCGTTGCAGCCTTTGCCCCCGTAACCCTAAAGCTAAGCTTGAAGTTAGACTTCTGCGGCGCAGTAAGGGCCTCATCAACTAGGGAGACATAGATTTTGCGCCAGCGGCCATTGGTCGGCAGCAGATTGAGGTCATAGATATAGCCCGTTGTCCCTTGGGTGGAGCTGAAGAAATTAAGGCCGACCAGCAGGTTGGCCGTGGCCTTGTAGTTCAGCTCTAGGTAGATCGGAGAGCCATCTTGCGGCAGGCGGACTTGGTTCACGGTCGTGACCTCGACCACACCGCTAGAAGAGCCAGAACGCCCCGCCAGCTTAAACGAATAGCTCCCACCATCAGGATAGACCTCACCGGGCAAGGTACTCCGCCCAAAAGTGCCCGTGTTGTTGTTTGTCCCCGTGAACTGCAAGCTATCAACTTGGCTCTCGAAGTCAAACAAGTACGGGAAGGGATCCTTGAGGTTGCCGTTGGCTTTTTTGTAAGTGGTACGGAAGGCAACTGGCACCACCGCACCTTCGGACAGGGTGATGACCTTATTGAGCCCCTTGTAAAATGGGTAGCTGATACGGTAGTCCTTAATGCCATCACTAAAAACCCCAGGCTCAATGGTAAAGGTCACATTAGGCCCAGAGGCAGGCACGGGGATCACGGCTGGCAGCTCATACGCACCGATGAAATCGCCATTCGCAAAGACCCAAGCATCCGTAATCTGCTGCGTATTTTTGCCTTGGTTGCGCCCTACGGTATTGGTCAGCGAGTCCGTAAACGGAATCGAGTCGATCCGGATATAATAGGGTGGTGTCTTGGTCGGCTCGATGTAAGAACAGGCCTGGCATAGCAGCAGCAAACCTAGTCCGAGGAAGATACCCAAGTACCTATGCAAGTAGATACTGCCGCCCTCATTGATGGATTGGGCACCACTTAATCGTCCTGTTTGCTTTCGTAAATTGATCTTGACCACGCTGGATAGGGTATTAACTGGCATAGGGCGGGCCTAGCCACGCTTTTTTCGGTTTTTCTGGAAGTCTTCGAACACAAAGTTACCTAGGCCCTCTAGACCACTATAATAGGCACGGCCTTGGTTCACCTCCGTAAAATCATGGACAAACTTCTGGAGCCATGGGTCAGTTGCGATCATAAAGGTCGTGACCGGAATCTTGACCCGTTTGCACTGTGCCGCTAGGTTGAGGGTGCGGTTCAGGATTTTTTGATCAAGCCCAAAGCTGTTTTTGTAGTACTTGGTTCCTTCCTTCAGGCAGGTTGGTTTACCATCGGTGATCATGAAGATCTGCTTATTGGGGGTCTTTTTGCGGCGCAATAGGTCCATCGCTAGCTCTAGGCCCGCAACGGTATTGGTATGGAATGGCCCAACTTGCAGGTAAGGCAAGTCCTTGATTTTGATTTGCCAGGCATCATTGCCAAAGACGATGATGTCCAGCGAATCCTTCGGGTATCGGGTGGTGATCAGCTCGCTGAGGGCCATCGCCACCTTTTTGGCTGGGGTGATGCGGTCCTCGCCATAAAGGATCATCGAATGCGAAATATCAATCATCAGGACGGTGCTAGTGCTGGTCTTGAAGTCCCGCTCCTGCACCTCTAGGTCATCTTGGGTGAGGGTGAAGTTGCCAATGCCATGGTTGATCTGGGCATTCCGGATACTTTCTTGCATCGCGATCTGGTCTGGCGCATCACCAAACTGGTAGGGGCGCAGATCGGTGTTGGGTTCGTCTCCAGGGCCACCAAAGCTAGTTTTGTGGTTGCCTGGGCCTGCCTTCTTGAGTTTGCCAAAGATCTCGTCCAGCGCACCACGGCGCAAATCACGCTCTGTTTTGGCGGTCGGCACCAAGGATGGATCGCCAGGGCCTTGCTCTTGCAGATACCCCTTGTTCTTAAGGTCCTCGATGAAGTCGCCCATGCCATAGTCTGGGGTCGTGAGCTTGTACTCACGGTCGATCTCGTTCATCCAGTCAAAGGTCTCGGCCACATCGCCACCCGTGATGAGCAGCAGTTGCTTAAAGATCTCCAGCAGTTTGTCAAAGGGAGTCTGTTCGCTATCTGGCTGTGGCACAAAGGCCCCAAAGCGATAGCCAACAGATCCGTTGGGTGATTGTTCCATGATTCGTTTGATAGTGGTTGTGGGGGAATAAGGTACTGCAGCGGGTAAGTATCAACAGATGCCTACCGCTGCCAAAGCCGACGGATGTCATCAGTAACCCTTAGGTTGACATCTGTCCGGATGCGTTGCTCATGGCCCTTGATCTTGAAGTACAACCCATCA
>CANHWS010000299.1 GCA_947464365.1 Cytophagaceae bacterium
CAACGAAAAGGTCACAGGTGCGGCACTTTGTCCACAATATTGCGAGGCACTTTGGGTTAGGTTAGGTCCTGGGCTGAGTACCCCTTCCAGCTCCTGAGGCGAAGCTGCATAGTCATAAATTTTGAAGTCATCTAACAACCCAACAAACGAACGGGAGTTCCCGTCTTTAGAGTCAATTCCTATACGCCAGAAAACGCCATAGTTCTCCCAACTGTTAGCAGTAGTTTGATCAAGGTATTTGACACCATCAATGTACATCTGCATACGGTTATTGGCCTCACCAGAGATAATAACATGGTGCCAAACACTGTCAGTTACCACCTTATTGGCCTCAAAGTTGGCGGGTATAGTCCGAAAAGTGGTGAAGGTAAGTTTGCCATTGGTGTTCAGGACCACCTCCCGATCTCGGTTGTTTCCGACCCCTGAGCCTACATTACTACCAGTCAGGATCCTTACTTGACCTGCCTGTGGCTTGGCTAACATCCAGAAATCGATGGTAAGTGCCTGGATAGGGCCGAAGTTGTTCCGAGTGTTAAGGCCAGCAAACGTGCCACCATTCATCTGGAGAGCAGCATTTGGCCTTCCGTTCCGATCTTGAACGTAAGACAAACTAGCATTCGGCGTTGCTGAGGCATTGTTCCTTAGTACACTTGCATCTAACAGGCTACCATCAAGTGGATAAGACAGATAATAACTATCCCTTGGTTTCAGCTGCTTGACGGCTAGGTCTAGCGGTGCCGCAAGGATTGTTGCCACAACTGGCACCCTTACCGTTTTGACACCAGCGCTATCGATAAGCACCCAAAAGGTAGTTGGGCTAGCTGTCAAAGCGGGCGTGATAAAAAGGGAATCGGTGGTTTGCGCTAACGAGTCTGTAGCTGCGGCAGAGCGATACCATTTGTAGGTAGCACCAATTGGTGCACCAGTGGCACCAAGCGTCACAGGGCCATAGCCGCAGCGCTGTCCCGGCTTGCCGGTGGGTGGGGCTAAGGCCATTGCTGTCTGGCTAATGGCCATCAGGAGCATTAGGGCCATGCACACCTTTATTCGGAGGTAGTTGTACATAAAGCGTTCACAGTTTAAAGGTTATGTGGTGTTTACTAGACGCAAATTAGTGAGATTTAGTTGGTTCTGAAGCCTAGATGATCGGATCTGGAATGGTAACAGCTTGCAATAAGCTAAGGCAAAAAAAATGGGGCAGGTCAACCATTGCTGACTTGCCCCATCCGGATGAGTTTATACCCAAAAAGACTAACGCATCACCTCTAACCAGCCAGTCAGGCGTTTGCCTGTTAACTTATCGTCAAGGATGTAGTAATACGTGCCAGCAGCATAGTTACTTGCCGTGAAATCGTTTTTATAACCCTCGACATTATAGAGTAGCACACCATAGCGGTTATAGAGCCGCAGATTTGCATCCTTGCTGATACCAGTTACAAACAAATTATCATTGGCTCCGTCAGCAATACCAGGTGTGATTACGTTCGGCAAAAGCGGGTTGAAGACCACAATCGGTTGCTCTATACGGCTGACCACGCAGTTTGGTGTCACCTTATATGCCAAGGTATCATACACTTCGAGGTTAATGCTGTATTGCGTACCCTCACGCTGAGTACCTTGGGATAAATAGGTATAATAGGCTGTATCACGCCCTGCTGTCACCACACGGTCGCCATTGCCCATATCCCACCTAAAAGACAAGCCGCGGGTCTGGATCGGAATCAGTCGATTATCCACACTTTGGCGCTTGGTCAGGTTATTGAGCCTGACCTTCATTGGGTAAGTATTGGCAGTTAGCGAAACGGTATCGATCGAGAATGCAGGGAAAAATCGCTGAGCAGTCTGGACATTGAACGGCTTGGTGAAGTAAGTACAACCTGTACGCCTATCATCAACTTGGGCATTGACAACATCATAGGCCAAGGTATCAGACGTATAGGAAAGGGTACCACCAGTTGGGGCCCAATTGCGCCTGACAGCACTGCGCCAAATAAACTTACGGCCAATGGTATCACGAGGAGCAATTGAATACCTGATTGGATCCCCAAAGCAGACATTGATTGAGTCAGGACCGAAAGAAGGTACGGCATTGACAGTAATCATCCCTCGAGCAGAGTCCACGCAAACCCCGGTACTGATAAAGGACTTTAGGCGAATAGGCACACGATAGGTCGCATTGCTGGAGGTCGGTGTATAAACCAAAGCAGGGCCAAGGCGGGTGTTCACGTTGTTGGTTAGGACAGGAGGCAGGACCTTCATACTATCATTGCCCGTGGTGGTCGGGATCGTGACAAAGAGAGAATCCGTGCCAGACAGCCCTGCAAATACCTTCCACTCGTACCGGTAGTTGGCGTTGTCAAACTGGACTGACTTACTGATCTTGGACCTGATGGTCACCGTCTTGAGGCTATTACCATAACGTGGGATGGCAAAAGGATTCTGACAGACCGTTTTGATGGTATCAAAATAGGTGAATGGCTTGACGATAAAGTCAGTCGTGTCCAGCTGGTCTTGGTTGCCACAAGGATCAGCAATCGGGAAGTTCTGGACCAAACGATAGGTGGTACTGCTGAATAGCTGGGTTGTCGTCAGGATAAACCGGCGTGCAAAGCCCAAAACAGTATCAGCCGGATCTGGCTTGATGCTAAGGATGTTGACTGGTGGCACATTCGGATTCCGGATCGAGAAACGACCTAAGCGTACCGAGTCATACGGGATGGCCCGGTTGAACCGAATACGGATCACGTTTTCAGCACAAGTCGAGACATCAATGGTCGTGTCCAGCTTGATGGCCCCACTAGGCGGCACAACAGTGGCAGATGGCCAAGGATCGGGCACGCCAAAACGTGGAGGAAATACAAATCGGTTACCACGACCAGTGAAGTCGATCTTGTAGCCATTGATATTGGTGCTAAAATTATCCACTGCAAGGATAAACCGCTGACCAACATAGACCTTAATTGGGGTGAGATAACGATTACCCGTAGCATTTACAGACGAGTCACCTCCACTAGGCGTACGGCCCGGATCATAAAGCCCAGTAGGACCTCTGTCCCCAGAGAAGTTGCAGGCACGTATCCAAGGCCTATTACGTGGTCGATTGCCTGCAATGCCAGGCACACGTGGCATTAATGGGCAGGCAGCTGTTAAGTCGGTCCCACGTGGGAAGTGGGTTACTTCATACAAAATCCAGTCATAGTCAGTATCACCGATACTGCCATTGCCGTTGTCGTTAAAGACATTTGGCCGTGTTGCAGTAACCCGATCACAATCACATGGGTTGGATGCCGTGCCACAGGTAGCCGAGTTTGGTGGCAAATCACAAGGGAGGATTTTCATCCTGAGATAGCCTGCAAAATCCCCCACGTTCCGGCCACCATCTGGCAGCGGGCGCACCTCAAAGATGTACCAAGAAGTCTGATTTTCTGACGAGGTTAGGCAACTATTCACATCGCTGATTTCTGCAGCTTTGCAACCTTCGCCGCAGACATTGGCGTTGATTCGGCTGGCGGGGTTGCCACCAAACTGGCCATAAACAGTGTTAGTGTCCTTGCAGAGACGTACGGCACCGCAGCAATCCTGCTGGTGTTTGAATTGGTATCCCGCAGGGCAGGCCGTCAGGCCCGTAACCGAACATGGCGGCCTAGTTGTATCGTAGGGGCATACCGTTTGCGGATTGCGGATGGTTTGGGCGCTCAGGACATAACTCATCCCTATCATCAGGACAATGATCGTCAACCGTCCCCAGACGAGCAGCGCGTTTTGTGGTGCTAGTTTCATCAGTATTGGTGATAGGTAGGTTAGTTGAAAACGGAAATTCTAATCATGCCTGTGACACGCTTCTTTTGATCCTCGGGGATGATAAGCCCCCAAGCCTTGGCATCGAACATGGTGTCGAACCTGTAGCTGAGTTTCTCACCATTATAGCTGAGGGTAATTGGGTAGGTTACAAACTTTTTGACGCCCCCAATCCGCATATAGCCCTGCACATCTACCGTTTTGGATTGATTGCCTCGAGATAACTTAAAGTCCTTGGGGAACTGTGCCTCTAGCTGGATGACAGGATTGCCGCTGACATTAAAGATGGAGGCAAATAGCAAAGAGTCCTCCCGCGTGAGCCCTTGCAAAAAGGTGCTCGCCTTGGCTTTGAGGGTCATAGCCCCACCATCGACATAGATGCCCGAATAAAAACTACTGGATGTAAAGGCACGTTCGCCTTCGGTGGTCAGGATCATGATCCTGGCATTATCCGTCCC
>CANHWS010000300.1 GCA_947464365.1 Cytophagaceae bacterium
GGGTGTAGCGACGGGTTACGATCTCATCCATCGAGGCAAAATCATCTGGGCCGATGACGGTCTTGATATGAAAATGGCGGTAATCCTTCTTGCTGGGTTTGCCATTCTTGAAACAGACCATGGCGGCCACTGGGTTGGTGCCTTGGATATTACTATTATCAAAACACTCGATGTGGTCTGGGATCTCCTGCAATCGCAAGTCGGCCTGCAGTTTGGCCAAGATGCGGTCCTCGCGTTTTTCGGTTTGTTTTTCCTCCTTAAGGCCTAGCTGATCCTTCTTGAAATACAAGGCGTTCCGGACACTCATATCAATGAGTTTCTTTTTGTCACCAATCTGTGGGATGTGGTGGCTGATGCCGGGTAGCTCGGTCGTGAAGGCCAGGTTGCTCAAGACCTCCTTGGCTTCGCTTTCATAGGTCTGGCGCAGCTGTAGATAAACTTGGGTCAGGATATCTTCGGCAGGCTGATCTGGGTCATCCAATTTGCGTTTGATCTCATAGTTCAAGGTCAGGTTCACGACGCCGAACTGGATCCTCATATAATTGATGTAGCAAACGTCCTCACCCGCAATCAGGGTCACGACATCCACATCTGGCCAGTTGGGGTTACTGACGATAGACTTGTTCTGGTAGTCCTCTAGGCTTTCGAGGCGGAGTTTGGCTTTGTGGGCTTTCTCGAACTCCATTTTCTCGGCATGGCCCTGCATCAGCTCACGGAAGTACTGTTTGGCAGGGGCTAGATTGCCTTTTAGGATATGGATGGCCTCGTCCACCTCTTGGCGGTATTCGGCCTGTGGCTGGAGGTTTTCGCAGGGACCTTTGCAGTTGCCGATGTGGTACTCGAGGCAAACCTTGAACTTGCCCTCGGTCACGTTTTGGGTATTGAGTGGCAGGCTGCAGCTCCGGAGGGTATAGACCTTTTTGATGAGCTCCAGCACGGTGCTCATGGTGCGGCCACTGGCGTAAGGCCCAAAGTAGGTGCCTTCGCCTTTGCGGAGTTTGCGGGTGGAATAGATGCGTGGGTAGGCATCGTTGGTCACGACCACATAAGGATAACTTTTGTCATCCTTCAGCAAGATGTTGTAACGTGGCTGGTACTGTTTGATGAGGTTATTCTCTAGCAGCAGGGCATCAAACTCGGTGGTGACGACGGTGTACTCTAGGTTGGTAATCAAGGAGACCAAGCGGCGGGTTTTGCGCTCGAGCTGGCTCTTGTTCATGAAATAGCTGCTGACCCGTTTGCGCAGACTCTTGGCTTTACCGACGTAGATGATGGTGCCCTCTTGGTCAAAAAAACGATAGACACCTGGCTCCTCGGGCAGGGCAGCTACTTTTTCGCGCAGGGTTTGATCATGATCAGCCATGGGACAAAGTTAAGTAGGCAGCCCCCACAGATTGATAGCAGAAAGAAGTCAATCTTGTCGGTGGTTCATCATGGTTGCGGAAGGCAGGTCAAAAGCGTTAAATCAGTGTTAATCTGGCCACAGGAATGGCCTTGCGCAGACAATTAGGTGATATCGGGGACGTTAGGGCATCAGCAGGGGCCAATGCAAACACTCAAATTGGCCCGTAAGCGGTATCTTTGTCCCTATGACATTATTGCGCATCCGGATTCTGTTTGTTTTAATCGCTTGCCTGACCATCATGGCTACCCAGCCAGCCATGGCTCAGCCTTCAGCCAACAGCCAGGTCCTAGATAAAATCATCGGCAAGGTGGATAACCAGATCATCTTGCTAAGCGACCTCGAGATGGCCTATTATCAGGCCGTCCAGCAAGGCGAGCGTACCAGCCCGGGCATTGACCTGAGGTGTAAGGTGCTTGAAACGCTGGTCATCAACAAGTTACTATTGGCTAAGGCAGAGCTAGACTCCGTTACAGTCGAGAGCAAAATGGTGGATGACAACCTAACCCGCCGCATGAATTACATGATCGCGAGCATCGGCAGCAAGGAAAAGCTGGAGGCCTACTACAACAAAACGGTGGACCAGTTTAAGTCCGAACTGCGGAAACAGGTGCGGGACCAGATGGTCATCCAGAAGATGCAGGACAACATCACGAAGGACATGAAAGTGACCCCAGGTGAGGTGCGGAAATTCTTTGAAGACATCCCTAAAGATAGCTTGCCCTACTTCAGTAAAGAGGTTGAAGTGGGCCAGATTGTTCGGTTTGCGAAGCTGAGCAAAAAACGCAAACAAGAGGCCCGCGAAAAGATCATGAAACTGCGTGAGCGGATCATGAATGGCGAGTCGTTTGAGGACCTAGCCAAAATCTATAGTGACGACCCAGGCTCGGCGACGGCAGGTGGAGCCCTTGGCTATTGGGGCCGTGGCGTGATGGCACCAGAGTATGAGGCCACAGCCCTACGCCTCAAAAAGGCCGAAGTATCCGAACCTGTCGAAACCCAGTTTGGCTACCACATCATCGAGCTGCTGGACCGCCGTGGGGAGGAATACAACTCGCGCCACATCCTGATCAAACCCAACGGCAGCAACCTGAGCTTGGAAGAGCCACGTGCCTATCTGGATAGCCTACGGAACCGTATCTTGGCTGATAGCATCAAGTTCGACAAAGCGGCTAAGGAGTATAGCGAAGACCAACAGACGAAAAACGCCGGCGGTTTCTTCATGGAAAACACCACCAATACTAGCCGTGTAGCCCTCGAGAACCTAGACCCTGTTGTCTTCTTCACGATCGACACCATGAAAGTTGGCACCATCAGCGCACCATTGGTTTATCGGTCAGACGATGGTAAGGAGGGGATGCGGATCTTGTACTACAAAAGCAAAACGGTCCCGCATGAGGCTAGCCTCAAGGATGACTACCAAAAGATCCAGCATGCTGCCCTGAGCCGCAAAAAGGCCGAAGCCCTGAGCAAATGGTTCGAGAAAACACGGTCCGAGGTCTATATCTCGATCGACAAGGACCACCAGCACTGCAAGGTCATGGCCAACGAATGACGTAGGCTAGTGATATCCTGCAAGGCCCAATCGTCCGCACTGTATTACTTCTGACAAGTCCATTTACTTCCCCACAGTTATCAAGACCCGTAACGTGTTCACAGCATCCGTAGAGCCCTGGCAAGACGCCCACAATAGCTCTGAGATCTTACGCCTTAGCAATGACACCACTGGTGCATACGCAACATTTGCGATGGGTTACGGTGCTGCCCTCAACGAGTTGGTCCTGCCCAATGCCGCTGGCAAACCGACCCCAATCACCTTGTCAGCTGCAACCCCAACGGATTTCTTGACCATTGGCCTCAGCAACTACTACGGCACACTGCTCAGCCCTTTCCCGAACAGGATCAAGGACGGCACCTACCACTGGCAAGGCCATGACTATAAGCTGACCTGTAATCACGCTGCAGAGGGACATGCCATCCATGGCCTGGTCTGGGATAAACCCTTTGTGGTTCAGACTATCGAGGCCAATGAGCGGGAGGCCAAGGCAACCCTCGCCTACCAATATGATGGGTCTGACTTTGCTTTTCCGTTTGCCTATTACCTAGAGCTAAATCTGCGGTTCACAGCCCAAGGATTGTTTGTGCATACAGTCGTGATCAACACAGGCCACCGGACGATGCCGTTTGGACTTGGCTGGCACCCCTACTTCAGCACAGGCAACCCTGTGGATGGATGGGAAGTGACCCTACCGACTACCAATCTTTACCCTGTGGACCAACGCATGATCCCGACGGACGAACATGTGCCGTACACGGAGTTTAGCTCACCCCAGACCTTTGGCGAGACGCATTTTGACACGTGTTTTAGCGTTGCGGCTACCGAGGCAGGAATGGCTGTCACTACTATTCATGATCCTTTGGCTGAAATCAAGTTCTGCATCAAACAGGAGGTGGGCGTCAGCAAGTACAACTTCTTGCAGGTCTATAGCCCCGCCAATCGGCAGAGTTTGGCCGTTGAGCCGATGACCTGCGCACCAGATGCCTTCAACAATGGGCTAGGACTGATCAGCCTTGGCACAAAGGAGGCGATGGAAGCCCGTTGGGCTGTGATACAAGACTAGGAGGACTGGGTTTGCCCGCAAAATGTAGGGTCAAATCAACAAAAGCAATGGCCTTCAAATGGGCCACATGGTCATAAAAAAGCCCCTAGCATCACTGTTAGGGGCTTTTTGGTGCTCTCGAAGGGATTCGAACCCCCATCATCAGAACCGGAATCTGACATTCTATCCATTGAACTACGAAAGCA
>CANHWS010000301.1 GCA_947464365.1 Cytophagaceae bacterium
CACATAGACAGGGGCCAACTTGCCAGTTTGGTCCTTGCGCAATAGGCCAGGCAGCAAGCCCAGTGTATAGTTGCCAGCAGAGGTCGCAAACTGCCCATAGATTTCCTCTTTGAAGATCGTCATGGCAGCCAAAGTTATTTTGTTGGCCTCTATTTGTTTGCCATCTGCCAACACACGCCCCTGATAGCTCAGGCCATGGTCTTGGTTGGTCGATTGTTGGTTAGATCCCTTGCTGGCAGCAGAAATGCGGAAGCCAGGCTTGGTAAGCGCTCTAGTGCTGAGCGATATGTCCCAGTCGCCACCTTGCGGCATGGCATCAGCAAGGCGGATCCTGATTTGGCTTGGTTTGTCTTGGACGATCTGTTGCCAGACCGTAGGGTTGGGCTGCAGCAAAATCACCTGATTCACTTTGCCTTTCAGCTCAGCTGGCAGCTCGGCACCCATCGGGCTAATCACCCTAAAAAGGGACTCACCTTCCGCAGCCATTACGGGTTGTGACCACTGCCCTAGGCCGAGCAGCAGTACAAATGAAAGCAACCACGCGCTGCTGAGTTGCTTGGTTTGAAGTCGTAGATTAGTTGCCATAATGCTGGTATTGACGTTCGGGAAGAGTTTGGTGTATTGGTTTAGCAAAAAATAAACTTGGCAAGTCTTGACAAATATACCGCTCAACCAGATGCCAATCGGATGACAGCAAATACTTGCCAAATGCGCCATGAACCCACTCAGAGGCCTTTGGCTGCCCTAAAATAACAATTTTGCCGATTCAGGGGCCTTGCAGCAGGACAAATAAGCACAATATGATGGGCCTAACGCAAGCCATACCGATAAAACCTCATAAACCCACCGATACAAACCGCTAATGGTGTTCCTGACAGTGGCTGATTATGAGAAGGCAATGAGACATTCTATCTTCAACCAGCAATTTGATCAATATGCCGGAATCAAGTTGGTCAGCAACTACGCGGGTATTGTGCGGCAGCCAGTGATATTGGCAAGGGGGACGCAAATCCAACGTGCACTAGCCCATCCCGCAGGCAACAAACAAGCTGCCGCCGACCTGCTCGGCATTGGCATCGCGACCTTTTACCGCAAGCTGAAGGAGGCCTAGCATTGAGGTGAAAATCCAAAATATTTCTGCCAGTCAATGTTAAATTTTCTGCCTAGGCTAGCCTAATCAAACCTCGCTTTTTGTGGCAATTGCTGAGGTATGCCATGGGTCCTACCTTATCAAAAAGTGCATTTCAAGACCACATAGCCATTCCGAACTAAATTTTGGCCTTTATCCGGACTGATTGGTCTGGTATTATTGATGCTAGCTTAACGCTGATCTTGAAAATTTATCATCACCAGCAGGCAACCCTAACCTCCTTAGACTTGTCTTGGTTCAGAGAGATGTCTATATTGGGTCAATAATCGAACATATTTCGCTAAACAGGGCCTTCAGTGTAGGTTTTTGTCAGCAGAACGATCATTGGCCCCTTCGTCTATCTTTTTGTTTTCGTACTACCCATCCTTCTATACTTGCTTTTATGAGAGATTCTTTTTCATTTCGGTCTCTGATGCTGTCGTTCAGTGTCATTGCCTTGGTCAGTGTCTTGGCCTTCACCCTCTCGAGTTGTCGGGATAAAAACGCCATTGATGGGGCAGGCGGCAACACAGGCACGACCATCGAAGGAGTAGTGACCAATGTTGAAGGTGCCCCTATTGCAGGTGTAACCGTTAGGTCTGGCTCAGATAGCGTCGTCACAGACGGCGCAGGCCATTACAAACTCTACAATGGCCAGATTGACCAGAAACGTGCAGTGGCATCGTTCGAAAAGGAAGGCTTTTTCGCCGTCACCAATACCACCTTGCAACAAGAACAAGGCGGCTCTGTCGTGAATGCGGTCCTGATGCAGCGGGTGCTATTGGGTAGTTTCGACAACGCATCTGGAGGTTCTGTAACCAGTGCCGATGGCCTAAGCATGACCTTTGCCCCGAACGGATTCAAGAAAGCAGACGGCACGAGCTATAGCGGCAAGATCCGTATCTACGGAGCCAATATTGATGCCACCCACAACCGCTTTGGCGAAATGATGCCCGGTGGCGACTTTTCGGCCAAAGACCCTGACAACCCAGGCAAACTCGGCATCCTTGAGTCAGTCGGTGCTTTTTATGTTGATGCCGCCGGTGGCATTGGCAACAAGTCTGCAGGTGGCCAGGGTGACAAAACTATTCAGGCAGATAGCATCGTCCCTGTGATCCCGAATGCGCCGTTTAATGTGTGTGTGTATGTACGTCCTGAAATAATCTCAATCATTAACCAACTCGGATTATCGTCTCTAAGGATTTGGAGTTTGGTACCATATAATTGGGAGACAATAACTCTAATTGTGCCTATCACGGTATCTGGGAATAGTGTTTGTACTCAGTTCACCAGTCTTGGTGGCTGCAATTTTGACTATCTGAGTAATCCTATCACAATTTCAGGCAAGGTTTGTAGGCCAGATGGCTCACCAGCGTCCTTTATGCCAGTAACGATAGGCCAAATTGTTACCACAACAAACAGAATTGGAAATTTTAGAGCTAGGATACCAGTAGGTGCTAAACGATGGCTGCATACCCCATTTGGTTCACGGCAGGTAGGGCCATTCCAACCAGGAATCGATTTCTACCTTAAGGACTCCCTGTGTAGCACCTTTGCTGATGTATATGGCAAAATCTATTTCACGACCGCTTATGACAATGTGATTTGTGCAGATTCAAATGCCTACCCTATGGATCCTAATCGTTGGATACCAACGGGGCAATCCTTTAATTCGAATCAATTTGAGGTAACTAGCACTAGCCGTGCCTGCCCTGGAGCAGTTACCAAGATCACCTACGCAGGCAATGCACTGGCTGTAGGTACCTATCCAATACAGAGAGGATCTTCCATCAAAAGCATTCAATCAACAATAGGTGGAAAAACTTTTAGTACCAATCCATCAGGTATTGGCACCCGCCCCGCCACCCTTGGCGGCTCTTTCACCATCTCTAGCTATTCTGAGCGTTTTGGCTACCCAGCCATAGCCCTAGGCAGCTACCAATTCACAGGTGGCTACTACAATCGAGTTACCAACCAATGGGAGACCAAACAATTCAGGGGCAACTTTAGATTCCAGATGCAATAGGTTGCAGCCAATATAAAAAACAAAAAAGGCCTTGACATCACATCAAGGCCTTTTTTAATGACTAACTAATCAAGGGATTACTCACCCTGGCCAGCGCTGTAACCTTTGACACCGTCGAAGGCATAGAGGTTTTCTGTTTTGATGAAGTCGAGGCCGGCAGCCTGAATGTGGTTAAGCAAGGCGACAATATCCGTATGCTCGATCGGGCTTTCGCCTGGTGTTTCGGCACTTTTGTATCGGCAACGCCAATGGTCTGTCAAGAAGGTCTCAGGGATGCCATCTGGCCAAGCCTTGACGCCCCGGTTGCTGATCATGGTTAATTTCAGATCCTTAGGGTTCTCGAAACTATGCAAGATGTCCGCCAACTTGTTCGGGTTGTCAGGGCCCCAGTCCAAGAACACGTCAACGCCCATTAGGGTTTTTTCTTCCCTAGGGCGCACCTTGAGCGGCTTCGGCTCCCAAGCATGGCTACGGGCATCACCATAGCTAACAGGCTTGAGGTGTTGTGGCATCATACCTAGGCGTTCGATCACGGCATCTGCAAACTCAGCAGTAGTAGCACGTTTTTCGGACTTGCCAGGCACAAAGATGTCTGCAGTATGGATCCTATCCTCAAGGGTGCGGAGCCAAGCATTATGGATTTTGGAGGCAACATCTGGCTGGTTGATATGGACCAACATCATGATGGCGCCGTTGAGCAGGCCAGATGGATTGGCAATGCCCATTCCGGTAATATCAGGTGCCGAGCCATGGATGGCTTCGAACATGGCGCATTGGTCACCCACATTGGCGCTACCACAAAGGCCAACAGAGCCAGCCACTTGGGCGGCAATGTCACTGATGATGTCGCCATAAAGGTTCAGCGTCACAATGACGTCAAAGCGTTCTGGCGTATCAGCCAACAGGGCCGAGCCAATGTCGATGATGCGGTGGTCTTTTTCGATGTCAGGATACTCAGCACCGATCTCGTCGAAGATGTTATGGAACAAACCATCGGTCATCTTCATGATGTTGTCCTTGCTGAAGCAGGTTACCTTCTTGC
>CANHWS010000302.1 GCA_947464365.1 Cytophagaceae bacterium
ACTAAAGGAGACGCTGTGCCTACCTAACCTCAACATTGTCACGGAAGAAACCGAAGACCATGATGAACTGGAAGGCTACCACCACAAAGCCGATCACGACGGCCAAAATTACACCCCAGATGATCCAGCGCTTGGCTGCATCGCTGGCGCGTTTAGCTCCTTGGAAGTCACCAGCGTTGTACCTGGCATCGACATTGGCTGCATTGACGATGGCAGCAATCCCGAGCGGCTGGCAACAAAGCACTGCCACCAAAATGGCCTCTATGAGCCAAGTTTTTGGTTTTTCTGCATTCGAGTTGCCATTAGGCCCAGTGTAATTGGGAGGGGCTACAATGTTGCCAAACGGATTGGCTTGGTTCGGGTCTGGATACTGGCCTTGGTACTGACCCTGACCTTGGTATTGCCCTTGTGGATATTGCGCCTGCCCTCCATACGGATTGTTGGTCGGATGGGCAGGGTATTGTCCACCAGAGGGACTGCCGTAAGGTTGTGCCTGCTGACCAAAGTTTGGCTGTCCGAATCCTTGGTTTGGAGAGCCGCTATATGGTGGTTGTTGTGGCTGACCTTGTGGTGGATATCCAGTGTTGGGATAAGGCTGTTGCGGGGCTCCTGAGGCTGGGTAGTAAGGTTGGGGGCCTTGTTGCTGATTTGGCTGTTGCCCTTGCGGGAACGTTGGGGCATTAGGGTGGAACTGTTGGTAATAGGGATTATAGCCAACAGGGTAGGCAGGCTGATTCGGGTCTTGGGTCGGATTGACTTGACCTTGACTAGGATAGGGTTGGGTTTGCTGTCCGAAGCCTGCGCTTTGGTTGGGCATTGTTGCCCCGCCTGGCACAGAGAGTGGGTGGGCCGCTTCTGTCTGGGTAGGAAGTGGCGGAGGTGGCACATTGACGTCTTCAGCCAAGGATTCGTCGTTGGCTTGGGTGGGCACTTCGCCAGAAGTCGATGCAATACTTTGGGCCTCTTCAAGCAGCTCTGGTGCTTGGTGGTCGGGTGTTCCCTGACTTGGTAAAATTGACTCAGGGGAGCCATCTGCTGGCAGCAGAGGCTTGGCTGTAGGCTCGTTTTCGTTTGTTTCGGTGGTCATGACGCGTAGGTGGGGTAGGCCTAGTTGCCTTGGTCGTATCCAACCTTGTCGGTCTTGGCTGGTGGGTGGCTGCCTATGCTGCAATATGGCAACTATTTTGCGAATCGGGCGCTGCCAAATGACTAACGGTTTTACAATAATGCAAAAAACCTACCCCAATCTTCATAGATCAGGATAGGTTCTGGATGGATGGGTAATGGTTTCTGGCTATTGGACCACGAGTCTTTTAGAAATTTTGCCCAGCCCATCTGTTGCCATGATGGTATAAACACCTGGGGCAATTGTTGGCAAGCGGAACAATAGGTCTTGCTCGCCTTCGGGATAGCTGGTGGTTGGCAAAAGGTTCTGGACTTCACGCCCTTGCATGTCAAACAAGGTGGCGCTGACTTGGCTAGCCTCTCTTAGGGTGAACCGTATCTTTACTTGGTCACGGGCAGGGTTAGGGTAGACAGCTAGTCGATCGAAATGGGAGCTTGCAGCTGGCAAACTGACAATGGAGTTATTGTCTAGCGAAATGTTTTCGTCACCTGGTTCGTAGTCCACAAAGCTGTAGCCGAGCAAAAACATCTCGTCAGTCGTGAACTCGCCCCAAGATACCGGACGTGGTGGGCTGCTAGGGTTTCGTGGATTGGAGGCAGTGTTATTATAGGTTGCTTCGCCATGGAAGGCGCTGCCAGCCGGTATTCTCTGGAACTTAGGGAAGGTATAGGTTCCTTGCCAGTGGAAATCATATTTAGGGATGCTCACGAGTTTCACCGTATCGCCAGGTGCACGGACAACAAAACTTTTCCAGCTGGTGCAGATCAGGTGGGCATGCGGCGTGACATCGACTAAGCTCATGTCCTGAGAAGCCAACATACGGCCCTGGAACGTGCGGACGGTATTAGCGGGGATATAAAACTGCCCATTCGTGATATTGATTGGGCTCATGAGTGTACTCTTGAGATAGCGCCTGATAGGAGTTTGGGCATAGTATATCCTGATAAATGAACTGTCAGACTGTGCAGTGGCCGATGGGCCGTAGTGCATCTGAAGCAATAGATCAGTCTTTTTGTAGAGCTTTTTGCCTACCGCAGTAGGGAAAACTGTCGGCATGGCTCCAGGGACCCAAGTAAACCAGTTGAGGTCAGTTGGGCTGAAGTTGAAACCACCGCCGTAAGATGGGTACCCATAGCCGGGGTTGCGCGCATCAAGTGTCTTGCCTTGGTTAGTGGTGTCAAGCGCAATAATTGCGTGGTGGCTGATATGTGGGTTGCCGGGTACAAACTCAATGGCAGCGATGTCACGGTCCTGCCTAATGTTGAGCGATAAAACAAAAATGCGGTACTCGTCTGGCCCAGCGGCCTTGGTATAGGACTGTGCCATCGCAATGACAGTATCAGGCCGGCCAAGCGCTGGTGTATGGGTGCCAAAAACAGGCGCACGAGGCTCTAGCGTACTATCCCCACGAGGCATAGCGTTGTTGACCCAGTCAGCGATTTTGTTGATCTGGATTGGTGACAGGGTCCGCTCGCGAAGCAGGCGGCTATAGCGAGTGTCCGGTGGCCAAGGTGGCATGGTTTTGCTAATAACCGCATTCATGATATTGAGGCCTTGGCTACTAACAGCAGCATAACTATTGAGGGGCATAAAATTGGCTACCCCATTTTCGTTATGGCACTTGGTGCAGTTGTTGTAGATGATTGGCGCAATATCAGACGCAAAAGTCATCGTCTGCGCTTGTGCTGAGCTGCCTATCAGGACCATACAGACCCAAACAAGGGCGGTAGATAGGTTTCGTAAAGCGTTGGTCATATTAGGTGGACTGTGGAATAGATCAGGGGAAATAACAGGGTATGGGCACAAAGCTGAATCAGCAAATGATAAAGTGCCAGAAGGGCTACACTAAGCCTAGCCCAGCTTTCAGCGTACGAAATTGCGTATTTATCCTGACTATCAGCACATTCGGCGGTTAAAAATCATTAATGTACCTCTGAGGCGGCCTTATGGCTGATTTTGGTGGCCAACGTCTATCTCTGTCGGAAGCACTAGGTACTGGCAGCCGGAAGTACCCAAGTTTGTAACGATTAATCCACGATATTTCTAGTTTTGCCCCTATTGGGTCATCTGGAGTATTGCCAACCTATTTGGTATTCGTTTCAAGATCACGACATCACAAATTATGAATGTACGATTAGAGTCTGGTTGGAGGGCTACATTACAGTCCGAGTTTGACAAACCCTATTTTGAGGCCCTAACCGCCTTCGTTCGACAAGAGTATGCTACTTCAACGGTCTATCCGCCTGGCAGTCAACTATTCGCCGCATTTGATGCCTGCCCTTGGGACAAAGTCAAGGTGGTGATCCTCGGGCAAGACCCCTATCACGGCCCAGGCCAAGCGCATGGGCTTAGCTTTTCGGTTAATGATGGGGTGCCCATCCCGCCATCCTTGGCCAACATCTATAAAGAGCTACGCTCAGATCTTGGTATGCAGACCCCAGCTTCAGGCAACTTGATGCGATGGGCAAGTCAAGGTGTGCTATTGCTAAACGCTACCCTCACAGTCCGTGCAGGCCAAGCTGCTAGCCACCAGAAACAAGGCTGGGAGGACTTTACCGACGCCGTTATCCGGACCATCGCCACCCAGAAACAACAAATCGTATTTATGCTCTGGGGTAACTATGCTCGCCGCAAAGCCACCATGATTGACGAGGATCTGCACCTGGTCTTACAGTCGGCGCACCCCTCGCCACTATCGGCCCACCAAGGTTTTTTGGGCAATAGGCATTTCAGCCAATGCAATACTTGGTTACAGCTGCATGGCTTGGGCGAGATTGTGTGGTGATGGCTACGATCAGGAGTTAGGACGTTTTGTGCAGTAAGCTTAGAGGTCCTATTAACGCTTCGCCACTATTTATTGGACCCTGCGTTCTTTTCTCTTTTAGTCTAGGCACAAGTTGTTGCCGAACCACTACCACCAAATACAATGGTAATTTTATGCCTTGGTGGTTGGTGCGTCAATCAGTCAGTCGCTATTTATTGACCCAGCAAAAACTTCCGGTGCCTACGGGTGCTATGCAGGTACCAGGGCTGGCTGAGCTCCTTGAGGTATTTTTTTCG